>NZ_CP191377.1:1500000-1679225 GCF_050500285.1 Fructilactobacillus sp. Tb1
GGGCTAGCGGAAGGTGTTGATACTTTAGGACATCAGATTGCATTAGCCAAACAAGGCAAAACAATTGCGGTACTAGGAACAGGACTAGATTGTTTTTATCCTCGCAGTAACGAAGGAATTCAACTAGAATTAATGAAAGATAATTTAGTTGTGAGTGAGTACTTTTACGGAACTGGTCCGAGAAAACATCATTTTGTTGAACGTAACCGAATCATTGCTGGATTGTCACAAAAACTATTGGTAGTTGAAGCGCGACTCAAGTCAGGATCTTTAATCACTGCTAGTTTGGCCTTACAAAATAATCGTGATATTTTAGCTGTTCCTGGGAATGTAAATAGTAGTTATTCCGCTGGATCGAACGAATTAATCGCTGCGGGTTGTCAACCATGCCTAGATGAAAAAGACGTATTGGGACGAGTTGTTATTTGACACTATAAAAAAACTGCCATATGATAATTTAGAAATTCAAATGCAAAAAAACTAATTATAATATGTAGAAAAAATAAATGAGGGATATATTTAATGGCCACTAGTACGACTACTAAAAAGAAAACAACAAAAAGTAAAAAGCGTACTACGAAGAAAAAACTAGTCATTGTTGAATCACCCGCTAAAGCAAAAACCATTGGTAAGTATTTAGGGCGCACGTATACAGTTGTCGCAAGTAAGGGACATATTCGTGATTTACCTAAGAGTCGAATGGGAATTGATATTCCGGATGAGTTCAAACCAGACTATATTTCAATTCGTGGTAAAGGTGACACAATCAAGATGCTTAAATCAGAAGCGAAAAAAGCTAAAGAAGTTTTTCTTGCTTCTGATCCCGATCGTGAAGGAGAAGCAATTGCATGGCATGTTGCTCATGTACTTAATCTTGATGTTAACGAAAAAAATCGAGTTACTTTTAACGAAATTACTAAAGAAACGGTTAAAGATGCGTTTAAGCATCCGCGGACCATTGATATGAATTTAGTAGATGCCCAACAAGCTCGGCGAATTATCGACCGTTTGGTAGGTTATTCTATTTCTCCAATTCTTTGGAAAAAGGTTAAAAAAGGCCTTAGTGCTGGTCGTGTTCAATCAGTTGCCCTTTGGATTATTATTTAACGGGAACGTGCTATTCAAGCTTTCAAGCCGGAAGAATATTGGACAATTGATTCAGTATTTAAAAAAGGACGTTCTAAGTTTAAAGCATCTTTTTATGGGGTTGATGGTAAAAAGGCTAACTTAGGAAATAATGATGATGTTCAAGCAATTTTGAAGAAAATTGATCCTAAATCTGATTTTGACATTACTGATGTTAAAAAGCGTGAAAAGAAACGGCAACCACCACGTCCATTTACGACTAGTACATTGCAACAAGATGCTAATAAAAAGCTACATTTCAAAACTAGTCGAACGATGATGGCTGCCCAACAATTATATGAAGGTATCAATATTGGTCGTGAGGGTAGTCAAGGTTTGATTACTTATATGCGTACTGATTCTACTCGTATTTCATCAGGAGCTAAGCAGGAAGCTGCTAAATTCATTCACGAAGATTTTGGTGCTGAATATGCTATTAATCATCCGCGTGCCGTTAAATTGCCTGAAGGTGCCCAAGATGCCCATGAAGCTGTTCGTCCAACTTCTGTTATGCGAACTCCTAAGAGTATTGAAAAATACCTTACTAAAGATCAATTCAAGTTATATAGTTTAATCTGGTCAAGATTTTTAGCTAGTCAAATGACACCTGCAATTGTTGATACTGAAACTGTTAAAGTAATTCAAAACGGAGTTGAGTATCATGCGAATGGATCAAAACTAAAATTTGAAGGTTACCTCAAGGTGTATTCAGCTGGAAAAGAAAAAGATAATATTCTTCCTGAACTTGAAGTGGGTGAACATGTTTCTTTGGATAGTAATGTACCAGACCAACATTTCACACAGCCACCAGCACGTTACACTGAAGCTGCACTAATCAAAGCACTTGAAGAAAATGGTGTTGGTCGTCCTTCAACTTATTCACCAACTTTAATGACCATTCAAAAACGTTATTACGTTAAGCTTGAAGCTCGTAGGTTTGTACCTACTGAATTAGGTGAAATCGTTAATAAATTAATCGAAGAATACTTCCCTGAAATTGTGAACGTTGATTTTACTGCCGATATTGAAGGTAAGCTTGATGATATTGAAGAAGCTAAACTTAAGTGGGTTAAATTAGTTAGTGAATTCTATCAACCTTTTTCTAAAGAAGTTAATGTTGCTGAAAAAGAGATGGAAGACGTTCAAATTAAAGAACCTCTTGCTGGATTTAACTGTGACATTTGTGGTGCCCCAATGGTAGTTAAAATGGGTACATACGGTAAGTTTTTTGCTTGTTCTCGTTTTCCAGATTGTCGCAACACCCAAACGATTGTAAAAGAAATTGGTGTTATTTGTCCTAAGTGTCATGAAGGACAAGTTATTGAACGTAAAACTAAGAAGAATCGTTTATTCTATGGTTGTTCAAGATATCCTGATTGTGACTTTGTTTCATGGGATAAACCAATTGGTCGTGATTGTCCGAAATGTGGTCACTTCTTAGTTAATAAGAAGGTCCGTGGTGGATGGCAAGTTGTTTGTCCTGAAGGAGATTACCAAGAAGACGTAATTAAATAAAAAAAGGACTGTTCTTTACGAACGGTCTTTTTTCAAATAGGTGATTAAAATGAATCGAAGTAATCAAAAATTAATACAATTATTTATCAAATATATTGTCAATGAACGCCAATATTCAGACGATACTGCGCGAGCTTATCATGATGATTTAGTACAATTTGCGACATTTTTAGCTGATTCAGGCGGGGAAAAAGATTTCAGTAAGATTGATAGTTTTGACGTTGAAATTTATTTAAGCCATTTACATGATCTTGGTGATAACAATAATACCGTTGCTCGTAAAATGTCATCGCTTCGTTCTTTTTATAATTTTTTAGTTAATAATCAAATTGTGGAAGATAACCCATTTGTATATGTCAATATTAAGAAACATGCTAATCATTTACCGCGCTTTTTTTATGCAAAAGAATTGGATAAATTATTTGAAGCTGCAAAACAAACTAAAAATCCACTGTTAGCTTTAAGAAATACCGCTTTATTAGAAGTTTTATATGGGACTGGAATTCGGGTTAGTGAATGTGCTAATTTAACGTTAGATGATATTGATTTGTCCAATAACATGATGCTAGTGTTAGGTAAGGGGAATAAAGAACGTTATATTCCCTTTGGAAGTTATGCTAATCATGCGATTAATGAGTATTTAAATAAAAGTCGAAACGTTTTAATGGAAAAGTTTAATAAGCAACACCCTTATTTATTTGTTGATCAACATGGATCTCATATTACGAGTCGTGGGATCGAGTATATTTTAGATCAAATTATGAAAAATAGTGGTATGAATTCAAGTATCCATCCGCACATGTTGCGTCATACGTTTGCAACACAGATGTTAAATAATGGTGCTGATTTACGGACAGTGCAAGAACTATTAGGGCATTCAAATTTATCAACGACTCAAATTTATACACACGTAACAAAAGAAAAACTTTTGAAAAATTATCAAAATTTCTTTAAAAGATCAGAAGATGAAAATCCTGATTAAAATATTTTTAAAATTTGATTTTTATTCTTTGCAAAGTCCTATTTTCGTGTCAAAATAGAGAGATAAAGAAAGACTTGTGGGGGAATAAAATGGTAGTAACACTTAAAAATAGTAAATTAACAGTTAAAATTAATGAAATTGGGGCTGAATTGATTTCAGTCCAAAACCCTCAAGGTATCGAATATATTTGGGGAGCAGATCCAGAACATTGGAAGCGTCATGCTCCAATCCTATTTCCCATGGTTGGTCGTTTAAAAAATGATGAATATAGCTATGATGGTAGTGCATATACTATGTACCAGCATGGTTTTGCTCGTGACAGTAAATTTGAAATTGTTACCTCATCAGATGAACAAGTCATTTTCTTGCTTAAGTCTGACGTTGAGACAATGAAAGCTTATCCATTTAAATTTGAGTTTTATGTTTCATATACACTAGCGGAAAATATGGTTAAAGTTAGTATGTTAGTTAAAAACCGAGATCATCATTCAATGTACTTTTCTGTTGGTGCTCATCCTGGATTTAAAGTTCCGCTTGAATCTAATGAAACATATGATGATTATGAAGTTATTGTTACTCCTGAAAAGGAATATCCAATGATTGCTTTAGATGGTAATGGATTAACTACGACAAATAAATCTAATTTCAATATTCATGGGAATCCAATTCCAATTAACCATGAACTATTTAAAGATGATGCGCGAATTTTTGATGTAGAAGCTAATGATCAAACTACTTTTACGCTTAAATCGAAAAAATCACAGCATGGTGCAGCTGTAACAGCCTATAAGAACCAATACTTTGGTCTTTGGTCAACTTACCCTGTTAAATCAGATTTCGTTTGTATTGAACCATGGTGGGGAATTGCTGATTCAGAAAATAGCACTGGATTTATCAGGGATAAAAATGATATCAGTCGTTTGCGTTGTGGCGAAGACTTTGCTGCTAAATTTGATATTACATTCTTCTAAAACAAAAAAAGACTTTCAATTGAAAGTCTTTTTATATTTATTTAATTGATTTCTTTACGTATTTTAAATACCAGTAGTAAAGTCCAAAAGGAACTAAATTTTCATTACCATGCAAAATCTTAATGATATTCTTACGATGACGATAAATGGTAAAAAAGGTTAACCCTAATGCGATAATCGTTAATGCAATATCATGAGTAAAAAGCGAAACAAAGACAATCATGATAAAGCTAATAATACTTCCTAAACTTACCATACTAGTTATGGTAATACATGAAACTAGGACAATTACGGCAATTAAGAAGAATCCAGGATTATAAGCTAATAACATTCCCGCACTAGTAGCAACGGCTTTTCCACCATGGAAGTGGTCAAAAATTGAAAAGGTATGGCCTAATACTGCCGCTACCCCAAAAATTAGTGGGTACCATGAATGAATGCCGACACACATTGGAATTAAGGTTGCTAAGTAACCCTTACCAACATCCATAAAGAGTACAATAGTCCCAGCAACTGGTCCTAAAACTCGATAGGTATTAGTTGTACCAATGTTTTTTGAACCATGTCTTCTAATATCAACATGGAAAAACGTTTTTCCAACCCAAACTCCACTAGGAATTGAGCCTAATAAGTACGCAATCAATAAAAGAACAATTATTTTAATCATTTTTCCCCCAAAGATTCAAATATGAACAACCATAATTTTACCATTAGTTAATAAATTACAAAAATTAAAATTAGTAAAAACTGAGCTTATTTGCAATAAACGCTAAATAAGTTATTATAAAATACAGATGAAAAGGAGTTTTCTGCATATGACGAAACAAAGCAGTTCAAATAATTACGATGCTTCTTCAATCCAAGTTCTTCATGGATTAGAAGCAGTTCGAAAAAGACCCGGTATGTACATAGGTTCAACAGATGGTAGAGGTTTACACCATCTAGTTTACGAAATTGTAGATAACGCTGTTGATGAAGCAATCGCAGGTTACGGAAAAGAGATTAATGTAACAATTCATAAAGATGACAGCATTACTGTTGTCGACCATGGCCGTGGAATGCCAGTCGGAATGCATGCCTCTGGGAAACCTACCCCAGAGGTTATTTTAACCGTTTTACATGCTGGTGGTAAATTTGGTCAAGGTGGATATAAAACCTCCGGAGGATTACATGGAGTGGGTTCTAGTGTAGTTAATGCACTATCAAGTCACTTAACAGTAGAAATTGTCCGTGATCACCAACAATACCAAGAAGATTTTGAAAACGGCGGCCATCCAGTTGGTACTTTACGTAAGTTAGGCAAAACTAACGCCGGCAATGGAACAACCATTACGTTTAAGCCAGATCCAGAAATATTTACAACCACTACTTATAATTTTGAAACCCTTGCAACCCGGTTACGAGAATCAGCTTTCTTACTAAAGGGTGTAAAGATTACCCTTACCGATGAACGTGAAGGTAAAGAACGTGAAGACGTTTTCCATTTTGAAGATGGAATCAAAGAATTCGTGCAATACCTTAATGAGGGTAAAAGTACTTTAGGTACTGTGATGTACTTTGATGGTAGTAAGAATGGAATCGAAGTTGAAGTTGCAGCGGAATATAACGATGCTTATACTGATACCACCATTTCCTTCGTTAATAATGTCCGAACTACTGATGGTGGTACACATGAAGCAGGTTTTAGAAGCGGATGGACTAAAGCCTTTAACGAATATGCCCGTAAGGTTGGAATCTTAAAAGAAAAAGATAAAAACTTAGAAGGAGCAGATATTCGTGAAGGTTTAACTGCCGTGATTGCATTACGTGTTCCAGAAGAAGCCCTTCAATTTGAAGGACAAACTAAGGGCAAATTAGGAACTCCTGAAGCCCGTTCAATTGTAGATAGTGTAGTAGATGAACAATTGCTATACTTCTTAATGGAAAATGGTGATTTAGCTAACACTTTAGTGCAAAAAGCATTACGTGCTAGAAAAGCTAGAGAAGCAGCTAAAAAGGCCCGTGAAGAAAGTCGGCATGGTAAGAAGAAAAAGAAACAAGAAAAATTACTTTCTGGTAAGCTAACTCCTGCTCAATCAAAAGATGCTAGTAAGAATGAGCTATTCTTAGTCGAAGGGGATTCAGCTGGGGGCTCTGCCAAACAAGGGCGAGATCGTAAACATCAAGCAATCTTACCATTAAGAGGTAAAGTGCTTAATACTGAAAAAGCTAATGTGGCTGATATCATGAAGAACGAAGAAATTAGTACTATCATGTACACAGTTGGCGCGGGGATGGGAAATGATTTCCAACTCAAAGATGCTAATTACGATAAGATCATTATTATGACTGATGCGGATGATGATGGTGCACATATTCAAATCTTATTACTTACATTCTTCTACAAATTCATGCGGCCTATGATTGAAGCAGGACACGTATACGTTGCTTTACCACCGCTTTACAAGTTACAAGAAGGTAAAGGGAAAAATGCCAAGATTGAATATGCTTGGACTAACGAAGAATTAGATGAATTAAGAAAAGACTTCCCTAAAGGAATGACTTTACAACGATTTAAAGGTTTAGGTGAAATGAATGCGGATCAGTTATGGGAAACAACCATGGATCCAGAACATCGGACTTTAATTAGAGTACAAATTGATGATGCAGCAGTTGCTGAACGTCAGGTAACAACTCTAATGGGAAGTAAAGTAGAACCACGTCGTGACTGGATTGAAAACAATGTTCAATTCAACCTCGAAGATGAAGGAAGCATTTTAGACAATACAAAATAATAGGAGGTGAAATGATTGGCAAAAGAAGCTGAAATTAAAAATTTATCTTTAGCATCCGTTATGGACGAACGTTTTAGTCGTTACTCCAAAGCGATTATTCAAGAACGTGCCTTACCAGATGTCAGAGATGGTTTGAAACCAGTTCAACGAAGAATTCTTTATTCAATGAATAAGGATGGTAATACCTTTGATAAGGGTTTTAGAAAGTCTGCAAAATCTGTTGGTAACGTAATGGGTAACTTTCATCCCCATGGGGATAGTTCAATTTACGATGCAATGGTTCGAATGAGTCAATCATGGAAACTAAGAGAACCGTTAATCGATATGCACGGTAATAATGGATCAATGGATGGTGATCCACCTGCTGCTATGCGTTATACTGAAGCTCGTCTTAGCAAGATTGCTGGAGAAATGCTTCGTGATATCGATAAAGACACAGTTAACTGGGTCTTAAACTTTGATGATACTGAAAAAGAACCAACTGTTTTACCAGCTCGGCTACCCAATTTATTAATTAATGGGGCAACTGGTATCTCTGCCGGTTATGCAACTGAAATTCCACCTCACAATTTAGGTGAAGTGATCGATGCCTTGTTATATTTACAAGGTCATGAAGATGCTAGCCTAGCGGACTTGATGAAATTCGTTAAGGGTCCAGACTTTCCAACTGGTGGAATTGTTCAGGGACTAGACGGAATTAAACAAGCCTATACGGATGGTCATGGTAAAATCATGATTCGTTCACGTAGTACTATTGAAGATTTACGTGGTGGTAAGAAATTAGTTAAAATTACTGAAATTCCATATGAAGTGAACAAGTCTCAATTAGTTAAACAAATGGACGAAATTCGAATCAACAAAAAAATTGATGGAATTGCCGAAGTTCGAGATGACTCTGACCGTTCTGGTTTGTTGATTTCGATTGAATTAAAACGTGATGCCGAAGTCAAAGGGATTTTAAACTATCTATATAAGAATACTGATTTACAAGTCTCATATAACTTTAATGTCGTTGCTATTAAAGATATGCGTCCACAGCGACTTGGTTTGAAAGACATCCTTGAATCATACTTAAACTATCAACGTGAAGTTGTTACAAAACGGACTAAATTTGATTTAGATAAAGCATTAGAACGTCAACATATTGTTGAGGGTTTGATTAAGGCTTTATCAATTCTTGATGAAGTAATTAGTACCATTCGTGCTAGTTCCAATCGTAAAGATGCTCGTGATAACTTAATGAGTGAATATGAATTTACGGAAAGACAAGCGGATGCGATTGTGGCATTGCAACTTTACCGTTTAACTAATACTGATGTCACGAAGCTTAAGAAAGAAAACGCCGATTTAGCTGCTAAAATTGCTGAATTTAAGACAATCTTAGCCAATCCAGCTGAATTAGATCGAGTATTAGCTGACGAATTACGTGCCTTAGAAGAAGAATATCGGACACCACGTCGTTCAAGTATTGAAGCTGAAATCGAAAATATTAAGATTAGTAAGAAAGTTATTGTTCCTGATGAACAAGTAATGGTAATGGTTTCTCACGATGGTTATTTGAAACGTAGTAGTATTCGTTCATATAAAGCATCTGAATTAACTGATAATGGATTGAAAAATGAAGATCGACCAGTATTCATTGAACAATTGAGTACTCGAGATTCATTATTTTTATTCACTGATGCAGGTAATTTAGTTTACCGTCCGGTATTTGAAGTAGATGATGTAAAATGGAAAGATACTGGGGATCATATTTCTCAATTAAACGGAATTGATTCTAATGAAAAAGTTATCGCAACTTTTGCTTTCCCTAATCTAAAAGAAAAAGGTAAATTTGTAATTACCACTAAATCTGGACATATTAAACAAACTGAATTTGAAAAATTACTTCCCGGAAGGACTTATAAGAGTCGTGCTGCGGTTTATGAAAAGCTAAAAGATGATTTAGATTCTGTAGTTGATGTTGAATACGTTCACGAAGGTGATGTAAATGATGTTTTAATTATGACTGAACAAGGGCTCGCTTTACGATATGCGTTAGACGAAGTTTCAGTTAGTGGTGCCCGGACTACAGGAGTTAAGGCAATTAGCTTAGCTGATGATGATTTAGTAGTTAATGCTCAGCTTACTACTGAGAGCTCTCAACTTGCTATTGCATTCCAAAATGGTAACTTCAAAAAGGTTAAAGTCGATGAAATTCCAGTAACTAGCCGTGCTCGTAAAGGTGTTAAAATTCTTCGGGATCTCAAGACCCGCGCTAATTTATTAGCAAATTTTGTTAGAATTAATCCTAATGACCAAATTTTAACAATCTTTACTGATCATCTAAGTGGTCATGACGTTATTCTAGATGAACACGGATTTTCTAATCGTACTTCTAACGGTAACCCAGAAATTGATGTTAAAATAGATGGTGTTCCTGTATCAATTAATCACCAACCAGTAATTACAGAAACAGATAACAACACTACTTTAGTATAGAGTTAAATAGATATTTACCCGTTTTTTGTGTTAAAGTAGTAACAGAAGAAATTTAAAGGAGATTATTTAAATGACTAAAGAATTAGTTTTTGGACACAAAAATCCAGATACTGATGCGATTGCCGCTGCAATTTCATTAGCATATTTAGAAAAACAAGATGGTTACGATACTGAAGCAGTTGCTTTAGGTGAAGTTAACCCAGAAACCCAATTTGTTTTAGATTACTTTGGAGTTAAGGCACCCCGTGTTGTAACTAATGCAGAACCTGAAACAGACAAGGTTATGTTAGTTGACCACAACGAACCACAACAAAGTATTGATGATATCGCTAACTTAACAGTTACTCATGTGGTAGATCACCATAGAATTAGTGATTTTAACACTGCTAAACCTCTCTATTACCGTGCAGCACCTTACGGTTGTTGTTCAACAATTCTTACTCAAATGTATTCAGAAGAAGGAATTGATATTCCTAAGGAAATTGCTGGTCTTATGATGTCAGCAATCATTTCTGATACTTTATTGCTTAAATCACCAACTACTACTGATGTAGATCGTGATGCATTACAAGCATTAGCTGATATTGCTGGTATTGATAATATTGAAGATTATGGTATTAAGATGCTTAAAGCAGGAACTAATGTTGATGCTAAATCAGACCAAGAACTAATTGATAGCGATGCTAAATCATTCACTTTAGGTGGTAAAAACGTTCGTATCGACCAAATTAATGTTGTTGATTTAGAAGATATTAACAAACGTCTTGCTGACATTAAAGCTGCTATGAAAGCTGAAGCCAAAAAAGAAAACTATGATTTATTCTTAGTTTTAGTTACTAACGTGTTAACTAGTAACTCAGAAATGATTATTGTTGGTGAACCAAAGGATGTTGTTGAAGCTGCTTTTGACAATAAATTTAACGATGATGACGTTATGAGTTTACCTGGTGTTGTTTCACGTAAGAAACAAATTGTTCCTCCATTGACTGAACAATTACAACCAGAAGCATAATAATTGTATAATAAAAAGGAATCATACTTGGTATGGTTCCTTTTTTGCATATTCAAGTTAGATTGCTTGCAATCTAGTTATTTTTAATTAGTATAAAGAATGTAATTATTAGGAGGGATAGTATGAGTAATTTAAGTAAAGAAGAATTGAAACAAAAATTAACACCTGAGGAATACGCAGTTACCCAAGAAGCAGCAACAGAACCAGCATTTACTGGAAAATATGATAATTTCTTTGAAAAGGGAATATATGTCGATGTTGCTACCGGTGAACCATTATTTATTTCAGATGATAAATACAATTCTGGATGTGGTTGGCCTGCTTTTACTAAACCAATTGATAAAGCTGCAGTTAAAAATAACACAGATGATTCTTTTGGCATGATTAGAACTGAAGTTAGAAGTTCTGATGGTAATTCACATTTAGGCCATGTTTTTCCTGATGGTCCAGCTGATAAGGGTGGATTACGCTACTGCATTAATTCAGCAGCTTTAAAATTCATTCCATACGATGAAATGGATAAAGATGGTTACGGTCAATACAAAAAATTAATCAAATAAGGTGGTCATTACAATGGCAGAAAAATATGAAACAGCAATTTTTGCGGGTGGTTGTTTCTGGTGTATGGTGAAACCCTTTGATCAAATGCCAGGAATTGAACAAGTAGTATCAGGATATACAGGCGGACATGTTGCTAATCCAACTTACGAAGATGTATGTACTGAAACAACTGGACATACTGAAGCAGTTAAGATTTACTTCGATCCTAAATTAATTTCATATAAAGATTTAGTTGAAATTTATTGGCGCCAAACTGATCCTACTGATGCAATGGGACAATTCCAAGATCGTGGAGATAGCTATCGTCCAGTGATTTTTGTAAATAGTCCGGAACAACGTAAGGTAGCGGAAGCTTCAAAGAAAGCACTAGAAGAATCTGGTAAGTTTGATAAACCGATTGTCACTAAAATTGAAGACGCTATGCCTTTCTACCCAGCTGAAGATTATCACCAAGGATTCTATAAAAAGAATCCGCTTCGTGCAGAAATCGAAGAAATGGGTGGACGTGAACAATTTAAAAAGAACGTTTGGAATAATAAATAAGATCTAATTAATTTAGACTCATGATATAAATCATGGGTCTTTTTTTGTATAATTGTATTATGAAAATAAAGTGCAACTACTGGTTGCTAGCTCTGCAACCGTTTAGTACCAGTACTTTCATAGACGCACACATCTTTTTAGGTATACTAATTACAGACATGCATGCTCAATCAAAAATAGGAGATTTAAAATGAACAATCAACTTCAACAACAAATTATCAAGCTAAGACAGGCGCAAAATATGTCTCAAGAAATGTTAGCTAAAAAAATGTTTGTGTCTCGTCAATCTGTTTCGAAATGGGAAAAGGGAGATTCCGTTCCTGATTTAGATAAATTGCTTTCATTAGCAATGATTTTTAATGTAGATTTAAACGAGTTAGTTACGGGGTTAAAATACGAAAATCAGGAATTATTAGTCCTTTCTGATATTAAGAAAAAATTTGATAAACCAGTTTTAACTGATGTTAATTTAAATATTAAAAATAATGAACGAATTGCATTTCTAGGTAGCAATGGTGCTGGTAAGACAACTTTGGTAAAAATTATTAGTGGTGAATTAACACCAGACTCTGGAACTATTACTAGAAATTATGACAAACACAATGATTTTGGTTTGATGCCGCAGGAAAACGTTTTAATTGAATCGTTTAGAGTTTATGAAATGATTCAATTAACAATATCTTTAAATAAATTAGTTAATGTGGATTTAAATCATTTACTAAGCGAATTTGGATTACTCTCACATAAGAACAGTTTAGTTGAATCATTATCAGGCGGCCAAAAAAGAAAATTAGCATTAATGCTAAGCTCAATCAAAAAGTCTAAGTTATTAATTTTAGATGAGCCTACTGTAGGAATGGATTTAGAAACAATTGATTTCTTTTGGAAATATATGGATAAAATTGATGGGACCGTGATCACAATTACTCATGATTTCAATCAAATCGATCATTATTTTGATCGAGTCATTTTACTGAAAAACGGTGAGATAAAATATGATGAAAAAGTTGCAACAATTCATTCCCATAATCAAACTATCGATCAATGGTATCGTCAACGAAATAGCGGGGTGAAATAATGAATATTTGGTTAATGATTAAAAATACATTTAGAAATAAACGATTTGTCTTCTTTACTTTGATAACACCAATCCTATATTATGCCATGTTAGTCATGATGGCTAAGTCTGGTGGTTGGTATGAAAATAAATATTCATTCATCTGGTTAATTGTAAGTATTATTATCGGTGTTACTGGTAATTCACTGGTTTCTTTTGCCAAATCAGTTAATGTAATGCTAAAATTTTATGAATTACAAATCCAAACGTCTAATTACACCGTTTTGAAATGGCTCCGGGACGAGCTCATTGTCCAATTGATTCTCAATAGTATCATAAGCATTGCGGTTAGTATTTGTGCCATAATAATCGGCAATGTACCTATTAGTACAGCTTTATTTGAAAGTCTCTTATTAATCATTATTTTCAGTATTTATTTAAGCATCTTCGGTTTTGCAATTGCTTTGATTTTGGATGCTAAAGCATTAGACGCATCAAGCTTTATGATGATGCTTGGAATTATGTTTCTTTTAATTCCTTTTTCCTTATTTGCCCCAGACAATTCATATCTTAAATGGATAACAGTTGTGCAAAAACTATTCCCTGGTTATTATGTAAACGAAATTTCAGAACGATTATTCTTAGGTGGACAAATCGGCAATTTGTTTATCGGATTTGTAGTGACAACTATTGTAACTGTTTTAGTTCCGATTATCTTTATTTCTTATAAACTAAAAAATGATTAGTAGGTGACAAAATGGATTTAAAAGCATTTCATGATTATGTTAAGAAAAATTACGAGAATAGCCAGTATGATAACGAATATTCAAAATTTCATGATTATAATAGTAATACAGATTTTAATCTTGGTGTTAAGCAGGCAAAAGATGATTTTTACAGTAACAAACATTTCAAAATATATCCATTGTATTTGATTAAACTTACAAATAAGTTATTTAACAATCGATTATATGAAATAGTTGATTTCATTTCTGGATATAATTATGAAAAAAGAAAACTAAAATAAAAACAGAGAATCCATAGAATGGGTTCCCTGTTTTAGTTTAGAATGTGATTACTTCTGGTTGTGTTCTAAATGATTCAATAATAGCTGAATCTAATGTGATTGTAATGACTGCTTTACCATGGAAGTTTTCATCTAATTGCTTGATTTGAGATACATTTCCCGCAATTTTTTGCAATTCATCAAAATCGGTTGTTACAGTTGCAAAAGCCTGATTAGAAGAAAAACGAAGGCCAGTTTTTTCATCAAAGAGACTTGCAATTCCAACTTGATTATTTTCTTTAATATTATTTACACGGCTAGTTTTAGCATCAGTAACCACATAAAAGACGTTTTCTTTATCAGAACTTTGTGAGTAAGTAATAATTGAATTACTTATAACACCATCGTTGTCTTTAGTAGCAAGATACAAGTAAGCAGGGAGTTTAGACAAAACCTTTGAAAATTTGCTTTGTTTATTAGTAACTCCACTAGCTTTTTCACGAGTAGTCATTTTTTTAATAGTGAGAAGGGTGAGGGGAATGACTAAAACTAGGTAACCCACCACTACCCCAGCGATGATTGACCCTAAATGAGCGAAATTAAATGGATATCCAATAGCTAAAATAGCTAGTAAAAATGAAATTGCATAGGCAATAAATAACTCTATAAATCTTTTTAAGTACATGTTGTCCTCCAATATGTATATTATTTCACAATATACGTTAATTATAGACTAGTAGATGTTTAATTTGAATGATTATATAAATAAAATCTTAATAGTTTGTATAAAATCAACTGTTTTATTTGTTATAATTGAGTTGTAAATAGATAAAGCGGAGGAATAATTCAATGGTAGTAAAGATGGAACCAAAAAAGGCTCAAGATGTATGGAAAGATACCGGAGAAAACGTCGATTTTGTATCACTAGCTTTAACTCGTGATAATCAAGAACAAGCTCAAGAAGGAATTCAAGAGTTTGCAGATCGTTCTCAAGCAATTATTAGATCAATGCGGATTAGAGAACCTGAAGCAAATTTACGTGTTTCAATTGGATTTAGTAATGCAGCTTGGGAATACTTATTTCCAAAGGCAGATAAACCAAAGGAATTAGAAAATTTTGCAGGTGTTAAAGGTCCTAAATACAGTATGCCAGCTACTGATGGTGATATTTTCTTACATATTCGTGCAAATACTCAAGCCGTCGTATTTGAAGTTGTAACTCAATACCGTAAATTTTTAAAGGATTTTACAACTGTACTTGATGAAGTTAAAGGTTTTAGAAACCTCGAAGGTCGCGCTATCATCGGTTTTATTGATGGTACTGAAGCTCCTCAAGTTGAAGATGCAGCACCATATGCAATTATTGGTGATGAAGATCCAGAATTTGTTAATGGTTCATATTTATTTGCTCAAAAATGGATTCATAACATGGATTCTTGGAATAATATGCCAGTTGAACACCAGGATAAAGCAATTGGACGTGAAAAATTCTCTGATTTAGAATTAGATGATGATGATAAATACAAAAATGCTCATAATGTAGCATCTAATACTGGTGATGAAAATAAAATTATTCGTATGAATGTGCCATTTTCAGATCCTGCAAGTAATGTGAATGGTACTTACTTTATGGGATATTCACGTTATTGGCATGTTACTAAAGGAATGTTACAACAAATGGTTGATATGAGTGATTTCTTATTAACATTTTCAACTTTAAAAACCGGAACATTATATTTTATTCCATCAAGACCAATGTTAGCAAAAATTGCTGATGGTGATTTAAATCCAGAAGATTAATTAAATAAAACCAGATGAGAGATTCTAAAACAAAAGTTTTAGGATTTTTTATTTGGTTTAAATTTATAGTGGAATATAAACGAATTCTGAGTCGATTTTAAAATAATAAACTGATAACTAATCATTTAGAGAAAATTAGGGATATGTAAGACGAAATTGACTTTTTGTTAAATTAGCAAAAATAGTGCTACTTCGTATAATATATATTATGTAAACTAGAAAAAGAAAACTAAATAAACATAATTTTTAAACCTACCTATCAAAAAAACATCCTATAAATTATTATAGAATGTTTTATACTTTATTTAATTGAATCAAAATCGATATCTTTTTCCCAACCTAGTGCAACGGCTTTATTTCCTAAATGAACTCCAATTGATGGACCAAAAAATCCTTGTTCAACTGTAGCATCAGGAAATTGTTTACGAATATTTTCAGCCCAAGCATCACCAGCTTTACGATCATTAGCATCAATAACAAAAAATTTAACTTTATAATCAACGTTTTCTAATTCTTTAGCTGCAATTGCTTCCACACGTTTTATTGCACGTTTCATTGTTCTAACTTTATCAAAAGCGACAATTTCATCAGATTGATTATCAAAAGTTAGAATTGGTTTGATGTTTAACAATCCACCAATAAATGCTGATGCATTTGATAATCGTCCACCTTTAACCAAATTGTTGATATCATCAACTACAATAAGTTCATCAATGGTACTACGTTGTTCAGTTAATTTAGTGATAATTTCATCAGGATTCATTCCAGTTTTGGCTAAGACTGACGCATATTTAGCTAAATCGCCCATAAGTGAAACTGTAATTTCTGAATCAAATGGAATAACGCGAATATTATCCATCATAGCGGCAACATTTGCTACTTGATTATTTAATCCTGAAATAGTTGAGGCTAAATGAATACTAATAACTGTCTCATATCCTTCATCTGCTAAATTGTTATATAGTTCAATTAATTCTCCAATTGGGGGTTGAGACGTAGTTGGTAGTTTTTTTGAATCTGCTAACTTAGCATAGAATTCTGCGTTATTAATATCAATTCCTTCACGATATGTTTGATCACCAAAAACAACAGAAATTGGAATCACATGAATATTATATTTTTTTATATCTTCTGCAGAAAGATAGGCAGAACTATCAGTAACGATTGCTGTTTTCAATTAATAATCACCCTTTTATTTATTTACTTTTTTCATGCTATTACCTAATCTATTTAATAGGATTTTTAACATGTTTTTTTCTTCTTCTGACCATTGTTCAAAAATACGCGTTTTTAATTTAACATAATTATTGTCAATATCTACAATTGAATCATTACCAAGCTGTGAAACTGTATAAATCAATTGACGTTTATCTTTACCAATTGCTTTTTTATGTATCATTTCTTTTTCAACTAATTTTTTGAGTTGTCTAGACAATGTAGATGTATCTAAATCCATTTCATGAGAAAGACTTTCTTGTTTATCAAAACCATTTGCGATTGACAATAATAATTGCCACTCAGAAATAGTTAAATTATTAGCTTTAGTTAAAGTTTGTAATTGTTGTTGCTGCAATTTGCTTACTTCACGTAAAGCAGTTAGACTATTTTTCATTAGACAAAACCTCCAGTCACAATTATAACATTATTTGGTGTATACAAGATTAAGTAAATACAATTTACTACTAGAATTATCATTTATAGTTTATACTAGAGTTATCTATAGAAAAAAGAGGTTTTTAAATATGTCATTTGATGGATCATTTACCCACTCTATGACCAAAGAGTTGAAAAGTGAGTTACAAAATGGTCGAGTTACAAAAATCAATGAACCCTACTTAAATGAAATTATTTTAACAGTTCGTTCAAATTCAAAAAATTATCAGGTTCTATTGTCAGCTAATCCTTCGTACGCAAGAGTTCAAACGACAAAAGTACCGTTTGTTAACCCACAAGTTCCAAGTAATTTTGTAATGACCTTGAGAAAACATATTCAGGGTAGTTTCATTACTAAAATTCATCAAGTTGATAATGATCGAATTATTCATTTTCACTTTAATTCACGAAATGAATTAGGTGATATCGAAGAATTAGTAGTAGTAGTTGAAATTATGGCTCGCCATAGTAATATTATTTTAGTTGAAGCAAAAAATAGTAATATTATTGATGCTGTAAAACGAATTGGCCCAGATAAAAGTCGTTATCGTACCCTTTTACCAGGTTCAAAGTATATCAATCCACCTAAACAGGATAATGTCGATCCATTTAGCGATGTTGATTTTACAAAAATTGAATCTTTAGAAAGACAATTTCCCAATGTAGAGGTATTAGCTACTGAACTAAGAAAACATCTTCAAGGTTTGGGTAAAGATACATCTTTAGCATTAGCTGATGCATTACATGAAACTGGAATATCAACTGAGGATAAATTTAGAGGTTTCTTTGCTAAATTTAATGAAGCTCAGCCTACAATTGCCACGGATAATTATGATAAATTAGTTTTCTCAGCTTTTCCATTTACAAATGAAAATATTGTTAGTCAATTTGATACCTTAAGTGGAATGTTAGATGAATATTTTCAAGCTAAAGTTAAACGTGAACGTGTCCGCGAACAAGGTGCTCAATTAATTCAGGTTACAAAAAATGAACTTAAAAAGAATCGTAATAAATTACGTAAATTAGAACGTTCATTTGCAGAAACAAAGCATTCCGATGAATATCGTATTAAAGGCGAAGTTTTGATGACTTATCTTCATGAAGTTAAACCCGGTGATAAGTCGGTTGAATTAGCTAATTTTTATGACAATAATAACCCGATTAAAATCAGTTTAAAACCGGCACTTTCCCCTTCTGCCAACGCGCAATGGTACTTTAAACAATACCAAAAGAAGAAAAATTCAATCAAATATTTAAATGAACAAATAGCTAAAACTAATGAAGAAATTAGCTATTTTGAAAACATTGAATCACAAATTGAAATTGCTAACCCGGAGGATTTGGTTGATATTAAGACTGAACTTAAAGCTGGTGGATATATTCGTGACCATTCTAAATCAAAAAAGCGCACTCGTATTAAAGTTAGCAAACCGGAAAAATTCATTTCATCTGATGGAACAGTTATTTTAGTTGGTAAAAATAATTTGCAAAATGATCAATTAACTTTAAAAACCGCTGATAAACGTGATATTTGGCTTCATGCTCAAAAGATTCATGGTTCTCACGTGATTATTCGTTCTTTTGATCCCTCTGAGGAAACTATTATTGAAGCTGCTGAATTAGCTGCATATTTTTCTAAGGCTCGCGATTCAGCCAATGTTCCAGTTGATTATGATCCAGTTAAAAGAGTTAAAAAGCCCAATGGTGCTAAGCCTGGTCTTGTACATTACACTGGACAAAAAACTGTCTATGTAACACCCTCTCGTGAAATTGTCGAAAAATTAAGACAAAATAAATAAACAAAAAGACTAGATATTTATCTAGTTGAACTGAACCCCTTAAATTGGAGAACCCAATTTAGGAGGTTCTTTTTGTTTACATCAGAAATTAAATTAGCTGCTATTAAAGATTACAATAATGGCGTTTCAACAAATACTATAATGCGAAAATATGGTATTAAGGGTACAGCTACGCTGTACGAATGGATAAAACGTTTAGAAATATTTGGTGAAAGTGGATTAATTAATAATTCAACCAAGACACGATACTCTTATTCATTTAAAATTAAGGTTATAAATTGGCGTCTTGAAAATAATGAATCATATCCTAATACTTCACGTTACTTTAAAATTAGGAATCCTGTGACAATATTTCAGTGGGAAAAGTTATTATCAATTGGACGTCTAAAACCCTTTAAAGGAAGACTAATCAAAATGAATAATAATAAAGAATCACTAGAGGAAAAATTAAACAGACTTGAACAAGAAAATACCTACTTAAAAGCTAAAATTCAATACATGGGAAAAATAAAAGCCTTAACTCAAAGTCAAAAGAAATGCCAAACAGAGAAAAAACACAAATAATTACTGAGTTAAGGCGTGACTTTAATTACCCGTTACACATGTTATTAGACATAGCAGAAATATCTAGTAGTAGTTATCATGATTCATTAAAACGTGACTATTCTAGTAATGACCAAAGGGTCATTGCAGAAATCAAAAGAATTAGGTCTGAATTTATTGATTATGGATATAGAAGGATTACTTTAGAATTAAACAATTTAGGATTTAAAATAAATCACAAAAAAGTCCTCCGAATAATGAATTCAGAAGGACTATTGTGTACTGCTTATGAAAGAAAAACTAGAAAATATAATTCATACAAAGGAAAACGTGGAAAAGTATCTCCCAATAGAATTAATAGACGATTCAAAACTGACAGACCTTTACAGAAAATAGTTACTGATGTTACTGAAATACGTTGGGGTAATAATACCATGAATGAACGAGCCTATTTTACAGCGTATATGGATTTGTATAATAACGAAATTATAACTTGGAGTATAAGTTTGCATCCAACTGTAGAGTTTGTTGTAAAACCTTTAGCAGAGTTAGTTTTAGCTCGTCCAGAATTAAAATATCGTATGACAGTTCATTCTGATCAAGGATTTCAATATCAAAATGCAAAATTCGTAAATATTTTGAAAGATAATAAAGTATTTCAAAGCATGAGCCATAAGGCTACATGTTTGGATAATGCTTGTATTGAAAGTTTTTTCAATCAATTAAAAGTTGGAACAACTCATAACTTTAGTTATGATAGTTACTCAAAACTAAAGTCAGCTGTTAATAAATACGTCCATAAATATAATAATTATCGTATTAAAGAAAAACTGGGCGGAATGTCACCGGTTCAATACCGGCTCTATTCCGCCCAGAAAATTGCATAACCATTCTCCAATTTTAAGGGTTCAGGTCAAGTCTTTTTTGTATTCAATTTTTGCCCCAATTTCTAGTGCACGATCTTTTGGACCATTAGAAATCCCCAATGATTTAAATGGAAATTTTATTTTCATGATTGCCGTTTGATTTTTTACGGGTGTGTTTTTAATTAGATTTACTACTTCGTTAGAATCAAAATGACCAGTATACATCTTCATTAAGATAGCAATCCAGTTAATATTAGATGCTAAATTCAAGAAGATAGTTTCCGTAATTCGTAAAGGCGTTACTCCAGAAACGACTGGCTTTCCATTTTCTAATCTAAATACAACTTGTATTAACCCAGTTAATGCATGTTGTCTAATTGCTTCAATTCCTAATTTTTTAATATAATTAAAATCAATGTTTTTATTTTTGTATGGTACAAAATAATCAGTTTGTTTTTCAATCTCTTTTAAATCATTAATATCTTGTGAAGAAAAGCCAACCGTAGTAATTGGAATAATATCACCTTGTGATACTAAGAAATCCATTGCAAATTCGGCCTTACTTGAATTCCAGACTCCATTTTTTTGATCTGGAGGTAAAACAACAACTTTTGTATCATGCAATTTACTTAATTCTCGAATTAAGTAATGCCGATTACCCGGTACAAAGACGAATTTTGGTTCTTCTAATTTTATGATATCTAAAATGTCACCTAATTGCACTGGTTCAATATATTGTTTATCACTAATAGAGGGAGTCAAAGATACTGAATTAGGATTATTATTAAGGATAATTGTTTTAAATCCCAATTTATGTAGATGAATTAACATTTCAGCAGTATAAACATCTGCTGCTGTATTAGGACCTAAATGATTTCGTCCCTTTCCAATTACCAATGCTGAATTATCACTAAGTTTATGAGTATCTGTTTCATATTCAAAACTTCCATAAAATGAATCTATTTTTTCAGGGAATTCCCCCCCTGTTGGTTCAATCATTTTGTATGTTTTATAAATGTTATTAGCGTCAGCCAATTGATTAATTACATCATTAGTTGTATGCCAATAATGACAAAACATACCTGTCCCAAAACCATATTTATTTCCTCGTAATAATGCTTGTGGATTTAAGGGGTTAGCTGCAACTGCTTGTATTTCACTAAGAATATTATCCATAATCATAAAGAAAAATTCATCAATTTTAGTTAATTCTGCCAAATCACTAGCAGAATAACCTCTACTTACAGCTTCAAATAAAATTAGAATCTGAGCATCAGTTGGGTGAATTAATTGGGAAATCAATTCATCTTCAGTTAATTCACTAAAACTTGGTAAAACATCTTTGGGACTAGGTTGGGAGCTACGCAAAGCATTCATAAATGCTGCTTCAACATTCCGCCCCATTCCAATTGAAGATCCAGTGGATTTTGCTCTGGGACCTAACTTTTGAATTGCTTTAGGTAAATAATCAAAAGACCAGACTGGCATTTTAACCATCACATGATCACTGATTGGTTGAAGAATCGATGTGAATTTATGAAAACGAGGTGGTAATTTTATTTCTGTAATTGGTTTGTTTAGTAACAAAGAGGCTACAATTCTAGCCAACGGATAACCAGTGGACTTAGCAGCTAAGGCTGTTTGGGCATTGAAAAATGGATTTACTTTAATAACAAAGCATTCGTTATTAACTGAATTAAGGGCAAATTGTATATGACAAACTCCTTTAATTCCTAAACAATCCATAATTCTAAATGTAATTGCTCTCATCATATGTAGTTGTGCATCATTTAAAGTTTGCGCTGGTGCAAAAATAACTGAATCAGTTGAATTAATTCCAACTGGATTCATATCTTCTAGTGATGAAATAACCATCTTAGTTCCATCAATATCTCTAATTGCAACAATCCCAATTTCCTTGTAACCACCAACTTCACGTTCTAGGGCCACTTTATTATCGTTTGATTGTTGAAATAAATCATCAATGTCATTATTTAATTGTTCTATATTTTGGAATACATGACGACGACGGTATTTCGTAGTATTCAATGCTTTTGCTGCAATTGGAAATATCATATCATCTATTGTAGTACGCAATTCATCAAAATTAGAAACAACATTAGTTTTTAAAACTGGAATATCATTCTCAATTAGTCGATTTGCCAATGAAGAATTTCGATCCATTTTATTTATACTATTCTTAATTCCTCCAAATAAAGTTATATTATCAGAGTTTAATCCAATGATTTTTACATTATGATCGTGTAAAATGCCTCTTTTATTTAACTGTTTAACAATTCTAAGAGCATCTTTTTTACCATAAATTGGTGTAATAGCATCAATATCTTCAGTTTTTATAATTTCTTCGATATTTGCAATGGAGATATCTTCAATAAATAAATTTTTTTTAGGCATTTCAGACAACATAATTGAATAAGGATTGTTATCAATTACTAATGTTTCAATACCAAGTTTATTCCATACTGAAAGAGCTTGATATGCAGCAGCATCTTGTTCACCTTCATGACCAATGTTTGATGATCCGCCACCAATTAATAGGATTCTTTTAATATTATTCATTAATTAATCTCCTATGTGCCATAATACTTTCAATGAATTCGTCAAAAATATCTAAACTATCTTCCAAGTCATTACTTCCCTCTGGAAAAAATTGAACAGAAAACGTTGGATAATCTCTGCTTCTAATTCCTTGAATTGTACCGTTGATTAAATCAATGTATGTAACAATTAATCTTGATGAGTCTATCGTATCAGGATCAACAGCATAATCCTGTGCTTGATCAGCATAAACAATTTCATTAGTAATAATTTTACGTACAGGATGGTTATTACCATGCGTCCCAAATTTCATGCGTTTTACTTTAGCACCATTGGCAATTGCAATTAATTCATGGCCTAATCCAACCCCCATTAAGGGAAGTTCTTTTTGAATATCTTGAATATTCTTAACTACAATTGAATCAATTTCATCAGGTGATCCGGGTCCAGATGAAATTACTACTCCTTCAGGGTCTAGATTTTTAATCGAAGCAAAATCAAAATTCCAAGGAACAACTATAATATTACAATTTAATTTTGATAATTGTCTGACAATGCTTTCACGTAAACCAAGATCGACAACTACGACTGTAATTCCACTTCCCGGAACCAAATATGGCTTAGGCGTAGCAACTGATTGAATCTGCTGATTACTAAGAACAGCTGCCTGCAATTGATCAAATGAATGTTCATCATTACTACTTACAATACTTGCCTTTTTGATTTGATGTTTTCTAACATGTTTTTGAATTTGTCTAGTATCAATATTACAAATTCCTGGAATATGTCGTTCTTTTAAAAAGGCATCTAATGACATATTTTTCAAATGAGAAAATGAGATATTTTCAGCTTGATTAACTACAATGCCTTTAGCAGAAGTCATAATTGATTCATAATTTTTAGGATTAATCCCAATATTCCCAATTGATGGCTGAACAAAGGTAATAATTTGATTATGATATGATGGATCAGTCAATGATTCTTGATAATCATTCAAATTGGTATTTACAACTAATTCTCCAGTTGTATTTGACAAGTCTCCAAATGCTTCTCCAGCAAATGAAGTTCCATCGTCAAGAATTAAAAAACGTTTAGGCAATTCAATCACCGTCCCTTGAAAAAATTTAAAATACTAACCTTTGGTAATTTCTACACCATCACGATCATCAATTTCTGATACTAACACTTTAATTTTTTCATCTTTTGAGCTTGGTAAATTTTTACCAACAAAATCAGCACGAATTGGAAGCTCACGATGTCCACGATCTACCAACACTGCTAAACTAATCCGTTTAGGACGTCCTATTTCATTAATTGCACCTAATGCTGCTCTAACAGTTCGTCCAGTAAAGAGAACATCATCTACTAAAACAACATTTTTATTATTAATGTCAACTACATTGGTTGCAACTTTTTCATTACTCGAATCATTTTTGTTATCATCACGATACTTAGTAATATCTAATTCAATAACCGGAATGTCAGTATTTTCAAGCTTCTTCAACCGATTTGCAATACGATTTGCTAGAAAAACTCCTCTAGTCTTAATTCCAATTAAAACTAAGTTTTCAACACCTTTGTTTTTTTCAATGATTTCATAAGTAATTCGTGTTAATGCACGTTGCATTGCCATTCCGTTTAAAACAACCTTTTCGTTTTGCATAATACTTAGACCTCTTTTGTTTGATATTGGTTTCTTAAATTATTTAATGTTTTTTCAAAAATTTCTGGTAAAGGTGCTTCAAAATCCATTTCTTTACCAGTAGTTGGATGTTTAAATCCTAACTCAGCTGCATGAAGAAATTGACCATTACCTTTAAGTGTTTTTCGTGGTCCATATAGAGGATCACCTACAACAGGATGATTGATGTATTTCATATGAACTCTAATCTGGTGAGTCCTTCCCGTTTCTAATTGACACTGAACTAACGTATAATCATTACCAAATCTTTCTAGAACTTTGAAATGAGTAACAGCATTGCGTCCACCTTTAACAACTGCTTGCTTTTTACGATCTTTGGGTGATCTTCCTAATGCAGCATCAATTGTTCCTGATTCTTCTTTGAATGATCCGTGAACTAATGCAATATATTTTCTGCGACTAGTTTTATCTTTTAATTGTTGGGACAAAGATTGCATGGCAATGTCAGATTTAGCAACCATTAAGAGACCAGATGTATCTTTATCAATACGATGAACAATACCTGGTCTAAATGTTCCGTTAATATCAGGTAAGTCTGTATGATACAATAATGCATTTACCAATGTATGATCTGGATGACCCGGTGCAGGATGGACCACCATTCCTTGTGGTTTGTTAACAACAATTACATCATCATCTTCATATACAATATCTAATTTGATATTTTCAGGTACTAAATCTAACTGTTTAGTTTCAGGAACGTTAACGATTATTTTTTCATTTTCTTTAACTTTATACTTAGCTTTTTTTGTTTCACCATTTACTGTGACTAAATCATCTTTAATTAATTCATTAGCTCTGGATCTACTAATTTCAGGTAATTCATCTGAAATGGACTTATCTAATCTTAAACCAGTAAGTGATACATGATATTCTAATTCTCTCACTTTTTACTCCTCTTTTAACAATGAAAATAACAAAATAATAACCCCAAAAGTCAAGCTCATATCTGCAATGTTAAAAATAGGAAAATTAATAAAATCAATTTTAATCATATCTGTTACAAATCCTTTGAAAATACGATCAAATAAATTTCCAAGAGTTCCCGTTAACATTAATATAACTCCCAATGACATAATTTTGTTATCTTGATTTTTCAATAATAAATAACTAAAAATACAGATAGCAAATAATGCAACTATAACAAAGAAAATAGAATTACCTTCCATGAAACTCCATGCTGCTCCTGTGTTTTGCAAGTAAGTAAATGATAATACTCCAGGGATGAATGTAACTTCTTGTCCTAAATTAAGATTCATACGAGTTAACAATTTTACGAGTTGATCTACAATAAGTAGTGAAATTGAAATGACGATTAATCCTACTTGATATTTTTTTAATTTCACTTTTAACCCTCTTTATTAGCAAATATTTCTGATAACTCGATTGCAGAATTTGCTGGCACCAAATATTTATAATGTTTATCATGAATTTGAACAGAAATAGAATTACGTTTAAAAATAACATGGCTAATTAATTTTTTGTTGAAAACTTTTCCACGTGGATGTAGCACACTAATTACTCTAATTTTATTTTTTGTAATAATGAATTTTCTGAAATGGATTTGGATCCAAGTTAAAAATACAAATGCAATAATAAACATTAGTGTAGTTGTTTGAAAAGTCGTAATTTCTAACCAAATAATTATTCCTACAAGTAATATGATGATAGTCCAACTCCAACAAATAATACTGGTTAATAATTGAGGTTGATAATAAAATTTTCTTTTTTGCGTTATCATAATAACATCCCTTCGAAATGGAGAATACACATGTATTATAAACTATATTCTGACGCAGCAAAATATCCAGATTCTAATAAAATTGGAATTGGAGTTTTGTTAGTCACTCAAAGCAAACAAATTCAGACCAAATTTGAAACAACAGCCAAAGATAATCACGAAGGAGAATTTAAAGCGTGCATTAAGGCACTTGAATT
The DNA here is from genome assembly GCF_050500285.1 of Fructilactobacillus sp. Tb1. GTDB lineage: Bacteria > Bacillota > Bacilli > Lactobacillales > Lactobacillaceae > Fructilactobacillus. The sequence goes on from NZ_CP191377.1 coordinate 1,526,888, forward strand.
TTTAAAAAGTAGTAATTCAGAATCAGATTTAAAAAAATCCGTACTAAATTATTATACTGATAGTAAAATTTTAGCAGAAAGTTTGGATAAACAATATGCTAAGCACTATCAAAAATATGTAGATCAGATTCTATCACTAGAATCTGAGTTTAGTTTAGTATTTAATAATTGGATTCCCGATAGAAAAAATCATGGCGCCCATACTCTTGCAATTCAGGCACTACATAAAACTAATTAATATAGGTATTAATTGGTTTTTGATAATAATCTAAATCAACATAGTTACCTTTAATTAAGTCCACTAAGAATTTACCTACTAATGGTCCAGTTGTCAATCCAGATGAGCCTAGTCCAGTACCAATTAATAATGATTCATGATTGGGAATTACACCAAAAAATGGTCCAAAATCATAGGTATATGCTCTAGTACCAACTCTTGATAATAAAATATCATTAGTTGAAATGTTACTAATTAAGTTATCAGCAGTTTTAACTAATAATTGTTCAACACTTTTTTCTGAATCAAGATTAAATCCCTGGTCATTGTCATGAGTTGCCCCAATAATCAGTTTTCCATGTCCTAGTGGAATGAAATCATATTCAGACTCTGGCATCATGACAGGCATATTTTCATGTTCTATATCATCAGGAACTTTAACTTCAATTAATTGGCCTTTTTGAGGTCTTAAATTAAGGTTAATGTTTAAATCAGACAAAATTGCTTTGGACCATGCCCCAGTAGCGATGATAATTTTATCAAAATCAAAGGACTTACCATTAAATTTTAATTTGTGATCGTTAATTAGCGTAACGTGTCCATTAAGACAATTTAAATTACGTTGTTCTGCCATTCTTTGAAGATGTTGGCAATATAATTGACCATCAATTCTACTGCCTCCGGGCACAAATAATCCATCAAAAGGTGAATTTTTTATAATAGGAATCAATTCTTTGATTTCGTCTTTTGAGACAAAACGAACATCTCCCATTTCTGGAGCTTGTTCTTTTCTTTTTAAAGCAATTTTAAGCAATTCATCTAAACTAGCTTGATCATCACGTGTAATAATAGTTCCATCATTTGCGTAAGTTTGCTCGTCCATATTAGTATCATGAGCTATTTTAGCAACTAATGCTGCCCCTTCTGATGCAAGATGATACCATTGCTTATTTCTACGTTTTGAAAGCCATGGTGAAATTATTCCAGCTGCAGCTTTGGTAGCTTGTCCAATACCCTCATCAAATAATGTAACATCATAGTTTTTATAGTTATCTTTACTTAAATAATATGCAGCGGTAGATCCAACAATACCACCACCAATGATTGCAATCTTTTGAACCATCATCTTCACCTTCTAGTTACTTTTGATGTCTTTTTTCAGCCCAATATTGGAAATAATCTGTTCTGATTCTTCCGTTATATAATTTACGGCGTTTAGTAGCTTTTTTACCATAGAATTTTTCAAAGTTTAAATCACTAGTTAAATAATATTTTGACCAAGTATTCATTGGAATAAACACTTTACCTAAGTCTCTATATAATTTTTCAGCTTGTTCAATATCACCAAGACGTTGACCATAAGGTGGATTAGTAACGACTACACCATCTTCTTTATCCGTTTTGAAGTCTTGAACTGCTAATTGTTTAAAAGTAATATCATGTAGTAGCCCAATTTCCTGTGCGTTAACTTTAGCATAGTTAATCATTTCCCCATTAACATCACTACCAGAGATATCAAATTCTGATTCATAATCAGCTTGAGCGTCAGCTTCTTCTTTAACTTTCTTAATTAAATCTTTTGGTACCCAATCCCAGTTATCAAATGCAAATTCACGCATCATACCTGGGGCGATATTTCTTGCAATCATAGCAGCTTCAATAGGTAATGTTCCTGAGCCACACATTGGATCAAGAAATGGCATTGTTTTTGGATGCCAATTTGATAATAAAATCAAAGCAGCAGCCATATTTTCTTTAAGAGGGGCATCACCTTTGGCAACACGATAACCACGTTTAAACAAACTTGGTCCAGTAGTATCAAGTAGATCGTAAACCATATTTTTGTTAACTCGTACTTCTAATGGAAACAATCCACCTGTTTCAGGCAAACGGGTCCGACGGTGATAGAAGTCACCTAATTTAGTAGCAATTGCTTTTTTGGTAATTGCCTGAATATCTGGAACACTATGTAATTCAGATTTTTGTGAACGTCCTTCTACTGGAAATTGTCCATCCATTGGAATAAGGGTTTCCCATGATAATGCTTTAGTTCCTTCAAATAATTGATCAAATGTTTTGGCTTCAAATGATCCAACAATGATTTTGACACGATCTGCAGTTCTTAACCAAACATTAGCTTTAATGATATCCTCGATAGTTCCATCAAATAGAACCATCCCATTATCAACTTTAACCTCATAACCTAAATCACGCAGTTCTTTAGCTACAAGCGATTCAATACCAGCTGCACATGTTACCATTAATTTAAATTTTTTCATTATTATTACCTTTCTAATTCTATAAAAAAAGAGTGGGAATATCCCACTCTTCCTGATTGGTGCATGAACCTGTAAGCCATGTTTTGTGCTTAATTGAATTATCAGGGAAAACAATTAAGTAGTAATCATCTATCTCAGGAATCACAAGGATTCCTGCCCTACACTTGGTTCTGTTTCCGTGTGTAAAGCTCCCCTACCAAAGTTTGGGTTTCCCGCTCGCGGGGTTTACTGCGTTCCAGTAATTCAATTTCTTGAATTAATCGTCTCTATAGCACCTTGGGAAGTACTGAAGCATATACCGAAGTACTTAGCTATTTCCTTCGCCGTAACTGTTAAAAACAGTCCCCCGGCTTATTTTTTCACCGAGCACGAACACTACAGGCATCACAGCCTGTGCGAGAGTGGACTTTCCTCAGCCGGCATATAGCCGACCGCGATTACTCAGAACATGCACCAATTTATAACTAATTATTGCTTTCGCCAAATACTTTACGTTCAAGATTTGATAAACGCTTGAGAATGTCCATATTTGAAACATTCTCAACTGGTTCTTCATTTCTTTGAACTGGTTCTTGACGAGAAGATTGTGAATCTAAGCTTTCGTTAGGTTTAACTGCTGTAGTATTATTAGCAACTTGGTTTTCAAGTTCAATAATACGTGACTTCAATTGACGATTTTCAGCATTTAGTTGATCAACTTGTTGATCTTTTTCTGAAATGTCTTTTTGGAAGTTTTCATAGTCTTTAATAACGTCATCAAGGAATGAATCAACATCAGTTGGATCATAACCTCTCATTTTTTGCTTAAATTCTTTTTGTAAGATTTCTTTTGGTGTGAACTTAATATTTTCCATTGTAATGCACCCCTTTTTTCTTAACTATATCATTATATCACAAAAATATTAAATATCATAATCTGATTTACTTTCTTCCGCCATCTCATTAGCGGTATCTTGTAAATCGTCTAATTCAATTTGTTGAATTGGGTATACATGATTATTTTGATATTTATGTGCAGCATTATAATCAAAAATTGTTTTACCTTCGTTTTCAGTATCATATAAAAACAAAGCCTTATCAGTATGAGTAAGCATAAACTGTTGATAATTTTTCAATTGTTGTGGGGATTCATATTCTTTTTGACTAACGTATGCAGAAAAGTCTGCAGACTGAATTAGTTGGTGAACTATCATTTGATTGTTTTCATTCCAATTTTTGCCAAATCCTTCAAATGGTAAAATAACAGCCAATTGGAATTGATAATCTTTTTTCAATTCATGTGCAATTTCAATTACCCATTGTTCCGTTCCTAGCTGTGCACCAGTGATAATCCAATCACAACCGTTTTCAATTAAATTAATCATTGTTTCTTTTAAACTGCGCTTTATGACTTTTAGTTTCTTATCATCCTGGTTAAAAATACCGATTTCATAGGTACGATATCCAGTTATCCAAACTCGACTCATAGTCACTCCTAAAAATTTAAATTTTCAATAACTTTTCGATACTGATATAATTGTATTACATTTATTAAATGGAATGAACTATACTTACCTTATTACGAAAACTTTTAAAAGGAGTTGTAGTTTTGGCAATTAAATATCCGAATGGAAGTAAATACTTATCTTCTATTAATAGTAGTAATAAACTAAACAGTGTTAACTACGGTGACCGTGGTATGACTTTGGAACAAGAAATAAATGATAGTAATGCCTATTATTTAATGAAAGAAATGGCAGTAATTCACAAAAAGCCTACCCCTATTCAAATTGTTAAAGTAGATTATCCTAAGCGAAGTGCTGCTGTTATTAGAGAAGCCTATTTCAAACAAGCATCTACCACTGATTATAATGGTGTTTTTAATGGACATTACATTGATTTCGATGCGAAAGAAACAATGAATACGACCGCATTCCCACTTAGTAATTTTCACAACCATCAGATTGAACACATGCAGCAATGTGTTAATCAAGGTGGCATTTGTTTTGCCTTAATAAAATTTGTCAAAAGCAACGAGATATTCATTTTAAATAGTACAGACTTGTTTAGATTTTGGAACAGAATGCTTAATGGTGGGAGAAAATCAATTGCAAAACAAGAGTTTAATGAGTTAGCATATAAAATTGATTATCGTATTAACCCAGTTTTACCATATCTTGATGCCGTACAAAAAATAATTGATCTTTCAAATTAAAGGAGAAAAAATATGAGTTCAGATGAAATATACTCACGACTTAAACAGAATAAACGACATATGGGGCCAGTTGGTCATATTATCCTATGGTGTATCTTTTTCCTATTCATTCTATTTTTATTAGGTTGTGGTTTGTTTACATATTATGCTGCAACTGCTCCAAACGTTTCTTATAGCACTTTATCAAGTGATAATTCTACGACTATCTATGATAAAGACGGTAAAGTAGTTTCACGATTGGGAATGCAAAATCGTGATTATGTCCAATCAAAAGACATTCCGGAAAATTTAAAAAATGCCATCATTTCAGTTGAAGATCGTCATTTTTATACAGACAAAGGTGTTGATCCAGTTCGAATTGTTGAAGCAGCTGTCAGCAATGTATTTGGTGGAGGTGGTCTTCAAGGTGGTAGTACCTTAACCCAACAATTAATCAAATTATCAGTTTTTTCAACTAAATCATCTGATCAAACCATTAAACGGAAAGCCCAAGAAGCTTGGTTAGCGATTCAAGTTGATCGTGATTACAGTAAACAACAAATTTTGGAATTTTACATTAACAAAGTTTATATGGGAAACAACTCGTATGGTATGCAAACAGCTTCAGAAGTTTTGTATGATAAACCTTTAAACCAATTAGATTTATCTCAAACTGCGCTTCTTGCTGGATTACCTCAGGCACCAGTTTCTTATAACCCTGTTATTAATCCTAAATACGCTACAAGTCGTCGTAACCAAGTTCTTGATGCCATGGTTAAAAATAAAGCTATTACCAAGCAACAAGCAAACGATGCCAAAAAAGAAAATGTTCAAGATGGAATTGATAAGAAACGTGCTGAAAGTACCCCTACTCAAGAAAACGAAAAATATGCGGATGCTTATATTGGCCAAGTAATTCAAGAAATGCAACAAAAAGGTTATAAATTAAATGCCGGTAATAAAGTTTATACTAATTTAGATATGACTATGCAAAAGCATATGTACAATTTAGCTAATAACAGTTCAGAACTTGGTTTTCCTAATAATGATTTCCAAATTGGCTCTACTGTAATGGATCCAAACAACGGACAAGTTGTAGCAATGCTTGGTGGAAGAAAACAATCAACACTATTTGGTCTTAATCGTGCTACGCAAACCGCTAGATCAAGTGGTTCAACTATTAAGCCATTAATGGACTATGCTCCTGCAATTGAATATTTGAAATATCCAACTTATCAAACAATCAAAGATACGCCGTACACTTATTCTGGAACTAACATTAAGCTAAAAGATTTCGATGAAAAGTACGAAGGTACTATTACTATGCAAAAAGCATTAGTTGAATCTAGAAATATTCCAGCTGTTAGAACTTTAGAAGCTGTCGGGCTAGATCGTGCAACTAATTTCTTAAGTGGTTTAGGAATGAGTTTTGATAAACCATTAAGTTTACAAAATGGTTTAGGTGCTTATGTATCTACTGAACAAGAAGCAGCGGCCTTCTCAGCATTTTCAAATGGTGGTACTTATTATAAGCCTTATACAATTGATAAAATCGTTACCCCTACTGGTGATAGTGAAAGCTTTGATACTAAGAGTAACCAAGCTATGTCAGCAGCAACAGCCTACATGATGACTCAAATGATGAAGGGTGTAATTAACGATAGTAACGGTAGTGCTACAAGTGCTAGAATTTCAGGATTAAATCAAGCTGGGAAATCTGGTCAGACTCAATACCCTTCTGAATGGCTAAGTAAAGTTCCATATAATTCAGACATGGATGCCTGGTTTACTGGATATACCAAACACTATTCAATGTCAGTATGGACCGGTTATGATCAACCCTTCCAAGATGGACACGAAATTACCGGTGAACAATACACAATTGCACAACAATTCTATAGAGAAGTTATGTCACAAGCATCTGAAGGATTACCAAATACCAATTGGTCAAAACCAAGTAATGTTGTGAAAACATATAAAGATAATCAAACACAATATTACATTGCTGGTCATGGTGCAGATCAAGATATGAAAGTCGTTTCATCATCTTCTACTGGGACTCAAAATGAACAAGCTAGCAACAATCAATCCGTAACTAACAATAGTCAAAATCAAAATAACCAACAAAATAATAATGGTGGTAATTCTGATAGTAATCGAACTACAAGTAGCGGAACAACTGCACCAACTGAACAAAACCCTACTACCAATGGGCAGACGACTAATAGTCAACAAAATAGTAACAGCACTACTAGTCAAACTAGCAATCCTACTAGTACATCTACCCCATCACCAAGTAGTACACCAACAACCTCAACTACTACAAATAGTAATAATGGTCATTAGAAAATAAAAAGTCTTCCGTTTACGGAAGACTTTTTATTTACACTATTTTAAGATTAGATAAATAATCAATCCAATCAATGAACTAATTAATAATGCAACATCATTTTTAATTGTTAGGATAAATGTTTCTTTTTTTACTTGAACTGCAAAAAACTTTTTAGTATTTTTCGCAATTACTGGAATAGTTAAAAAGACAACAATCATTTCCCATGGTAAATATCCCAATAGAATTGCAGCCAATAATAAAACGTATCCTAAAATATAATAACTTGCATAACAATTTAGAGCGCCTTTTTTGCCAACATAACTAACAAAAGTATGCCGATTAACCTTTAAGTCTGCATCATAATCACAAGTATTATTTGCTAACATGATGTTTGCGATTGCACAAATTGCAATACCTGATACCAATATCATTTTCCAAGCTAAACTCCATGAATAATCTAAAACTGGAATGTTAACTAAGACACATGCCAGTGTGATTATATATCCCATTGTCAAACCAGAAAACAATTCCCCAAATGGCCCATTTTCAATGGGATATTTTCCACCAGTATATAGGTAACCAATTAAGGTACTAAACATTCCTAATAACAGAATTGTGATATTAGTTAAGTAAACTAAATATAAAGCTAAAATAATACCAGCGACAATCATGCCATAGCAAAGTAATTTAAATTGTTTCAAATCATCTTCGTGACCGATTTTTGCAAACACCTCATCTTTATTTTGTTGAACATCAAAACTTTTTGAATTGTCATAATCTTTAATGCTATCTCGTAAATTAACAATCATTTGCATTAAACAACAAATCAATAAGAATATAACTGTGTTTAAAACATTGATTGAATCAAAATAATATAAAGTAAATGAAATTCCTAAAACAAACGGTAAAATAGTGGCAATTAAACTATTAAAGCGCACCATTTTTAAAACTTTTTTCAATTTTTGCAAATTATAATCCCCCTATTTACTATTATTTTACAACAAAACGTAAGTGTAGGTATATCGCTTATTTTGTAGTACAATCAATATGTAAAGAAAAAATAAAGTGACGACTTGTCACTCGATGATTAGGAGGCGAATGTGTATGACTGATGTACTTGTATTAGGTGCCGGATATGCCGGTATGCGTGCATGTAAAGAGTTAGCTAAAAGTAAGGTTGATTTAAACGTAACTTTGGTTAACAAAAACTCATACCATTATGATGCAACTGCTTTACATACAGTTGCCGCAGGAACAAATGTTCCAGAAAATATTGAAATGGATATTAGAGATTCTGTAAGCAAAAAGATTAATTTTGTTCAAGATACAGTTCTTAATATCAATCGTGAAAAGAATGAAGTTGAATTAGAAAAAAATGGTTCACTTCACTATGATTACCTCTTTAATGCTTTAGGTTTTCAACCTGAAACATTTGGAACTCCAGGTGCGGATGATATTGCTTTACAAATTAGTAATGTTGATAATGCATTAGCTGATTATAAGACTATTTTAGCTGCATTGGAAAAATATAAAGAAACTAAGGATAAATCATTATTAACTATTGCAGTTGTTGGTGGTGGATTTACAAGTATCGAGTTACTAGGTGAATTAGCTCATCAAGTTCCAAAATGGGCTAAAAAATATGGTTTTGCTAAAGATGACATGAAAATTAATTGTGTTGCTCCTAGCTTTCTACCAATGTTTTCACAAAAATATGCTAACTATGCTAAAAAATATCTCGAGAAAAAAGGTATTAACTTTATTATGGGTAGTACCGTTTCTGAAGTAAAAGAAACTGGTGTAATCTACGGTGATGACCAAACATTCTTACCAGCCAACATTACTTTCTGGACTGCTGGTGTTCGCGGTAACCAAATTATGGAAAAAGCCGGATATGATCAACATCGCGACCGTGTTGCCGTTAATGCTGATATGAGTTTGAACGACTTCCCTAACGAATACATTATTGGTGATGTATCTGCTGTTAAGGATCCTGCAAGTGGTCGTATGTACCCAACTACAGGTCAAATTTCAATTGTTGAAGCAACTAACGCAGTTAAAAACCTTGAAGCAAAATTACAAGGTAAAGCACCCGTTAAATTTGTTTACAACTCACTTGGTACAGTTTGTTCCCTCGGTCCTTATTCAGGAATTGCTGATATTAATTTATTAGGAATGCATATCAAACTTAAAGGAATTGTTGTACCACCTTTGAAACATGCAATTATCAAACGTTCAGCTTTTGAATTGTCAGGACTTAAAGCTGCTCTTCAAAGCTAATCGCTAATTAAGGAGAATTTTAGATTATGTTAAATCTAGGACTTAGTGTAGTATCACTAGCTCGTTTCCAATTTGCGATGACAACTATTTTTCACTTTTTCTTTGTTCCGATGTCTATTGGAATGGGTTTAATGGTTGCTATTATGGAAACCATGTACGTTGTGAAGAAAGATCCAATGTACAAAACAATGACTAAATTTTGGGGAAAGATTTTCCTACTTAGTTTTGCCGTTGGTATTGTTACCGGTTTAATCCAAGAATTCCAATTTGGGATGAACTGGTCTGAATATTCAAGATTTATGGGAGATATTTTTGGGGCTCCGCTTGCAATTGAAGCCCTTCTTGCATTCTTCCTTGAATCAACATTTATCGGTGTCTGGATGTTTACTTGGGATAAGTTAAAACCAGCCTGGCATGCATTGATGATCTGGTTAGTTTTCTTCGGATCAACAATTTCTGCTTTGTGGATCTTAACTGCTAACAGTTTTATGCAACATCCAGTTGGATACAAAATTAATGCTGCAACTGGTCACGTTCAAATGACTAGTTTTGCTGCATTACTTAAAAATGAACAATTATGGTATGAATTTCCTCACGTTATTTTCGGTGCTTTCGTCACTGGTGCCTTTATCGTCGCCGGAATGTCTGCAATCATGTTGTTCAGAGGAAAATCAGCTGTTTTCTTTAGAAAATCAATGAGAATTGGTTTGATTGTTGGTTTATTCGCATGTATGGGGAGTTTCGTATCAGGTGATATGCAAACCCAATACTTGATTAAAGATCAACCAATGAAGTTTGCTGCAACTGAAGGTATTTACAAGAATACTAAGAGTCCTGCTCCATGGGCTGTTTTCCAAATTACCAATGAAAAAGATCATAAAGGCGAATTCAAAGTTGAAGTTCCTTATATGTTAAGTATTCTTTCTTACCATAAGCTTTCAGGATCTGTTACTGGTATGGATCAAACTAACAAATCTCTTCATAAAAAATATGACAAGAAATTTGGGAAGAACATGAATTATAACTTAAATGTTAATACCTTGTTCTTTGCTTTCCGTATCATGGGTGCTGGTTTTGGTGCTTTAGCCGGACTTGCCGTATTAGGTTTATGGTTCTCAAGAAAAGCCAAAGATACTATTTTGAAACAAAAATGGTTAACGGTTTTACTTGGAATTGCTACATTTGGACCATTTATCATTAACTCTTGTGGTTGGCTAGTTACTGAATTAGGACGTGATCCATGGGTTGTTTATGGATTACTTCCAATTGCTGCCGCTGTTTCACCTTCTACTACTGCTACATCATTGTTATTTACTAACATTGTTTACTTCTTATTGTTTGCAACCTTAGGATTCTTTATGATGCTTTATGCAAAGCATTTCTTGTTCGAAGGTCCTGAAGGAATTGGCGATAAGACAAATTATGATACTGAAGATCCATTTTCTAAGGGGGCATTTGAAAAATGAGTTTCCTACAATTACTATGGTATGCCGTAATTGGTTTACTTTTCATTCTCTTCTTAGTTCTTGATGGAGCTGACTTTGGTGTTGGGATGGCTACTAGATTTTTAGCCTCAAACTACACCGAAAGAAAATTATTGCTTAGAACTATCGGACCCCACTGGAACGGTAACGAAGTTTTCCTTGTTACTGCGGGTGGTGCCATGTTTGCTTCCCTTCCTGGTTGGTATGCTAGTTTGTTCTCAGGTTTCTATCTATTATTATTCCTTGTGTTAGTTGGTTTAATCTTTAGAGGTGTTTCCTTTGAATTTTCTGATGCTGCTTTAACTGAAAAAGGGAAACGTGGTTGGTTATGGGTTAACTTCATTTCATGTTTAATTTTGCCTTTCTTATTAGGTATGTTATTCACAGCCATGATTCAACCATTACCAATGGATGCAGCTGGTAACATTTATGTTACTTTTTGGAACGTAGTTAATCCCCTTTCAATTCTTGGTGGTATTTGTGTTACTGCTGTTTCTCTTTACCAAGGATTAAGCTATATTGCCCTTCATACTGAAGGACTTCTTCGTTACCATGCATCAAGATTAGCTGATAACTTATACTGGGCAGCTTATCCTGTTGAGGTATTAATTGTTATTGCCTTATACTTCCAAACTGATTTCTATGAAACACACCTTGTAGCAACTTTAGTATTCTTAGTATTAATCGTTGCTGCAACTGTGATAGCTCAAATTGCGAGTGCTACTAATCATGAAATTACTGCTTACGTTGCTAATTCATCATTATTCGCATTTATCGTCATGCTAATTTTCACTGGATTGTTCCCTGACGTTTTAATTGCAATTAACCCTGCTCATACGTTATTAATTAAAGAAGTTTCAGCTTCACCATATACTCTTACTGTTATGACAATTGTATTAGTAATTCTATTACCAATCATGCTTTCATATTTCATCTGGAGTTATGTATCTCAATGGCACAGAATTTCACTTAAAGAATTCAAAGCTGCTTTAGATAAAGGTGAAGAATATTAATTAAGATCGGAGAATTGATATGTTTGATAAACAACTCATGTCTATTCCCGGTGTCAAAAAATTAATTGCTAGTTTAAGTTGCTTAGCAATTATTCAATCTCTAGCAATTATATTAGAGGCCTACTTTTTATCAGTAGCAGTCGTTAATACTTGGAGCTTAAAAAAACTTACAGCATTGCTCATGCCAATGCTGTATTTTTTTATAGCTTTTGGTATTCGCTACTTAATTACTAGAATCGAAAATCAATTGACAGATCGTTTTGCTTCCAAAGCTACTGGGGAAATAAAAAAACAACTTCTCACGAAAGAATTCGAGCTTGGTCCCCGAATGGTAAGTAATATTGGATCTGGTCATTTAATTACTTTGGCACTTGAAGGAACAGATAAAATTGAAAATTATTTTAATTTAATTATTTTAAAAACGGTTAATATGGCTATTATTCCATGGATATTATTGATTGCAGTTTTCTTCATCAATTTAACTTCTGGAATTACCCTCTTATTAGTTTTTCCAATCATTATTATCTTTATGATTATCTTGGGACTTGCTGCTCAAGCTAAATCAGATCGACAATACAAAGGTTTCACAGATATGTCAAATAACTTTGTTGATACGATGCGTGGACTTAAAACCCTTAAACTTTTTGGATTAAGCAACAAATATGCTGATAATCTATATCGTGTTAGTGAAAACTACCGTAAAAGCACTATGAGTGTTTTAAAAGTTGCACTTTTATCGACTTTTGCGCTAGATTTCTTTACTACTATTTCAATTGCCATTGTAGCCGTTTTTCTGGGGGTTGCATTGATTGATGGGAAAGTTACTTTATTGCCCTCATTGACTATTTTAGTGCTAGCTCCAGACTATTTCTTACCAGTTCGTGATTACGGTAATGATTATCATGCTACTTTAGATGGTAAAAATGCCCTAACTAATGTTTTTGAAATTTTAAAAATCAAATCACCAACTAGCAAAGTTAAATTAACCAATTTCAATGGTTGGAATAATGATAGTAAGATGAGTGTTAACCATCTTGATTTTTCATACGACAAAGAAAGCCATGCATTAGAAGATATTTCATTTTCAATTAAGGGCTATCAAAATGTAGGAATTGTTGGACGTTCAGGTTCAGGTAAATCAACTTTGCTTAACTTACTTGGTGGATGGTTGGAACCAACCAATGCTGCAAAACTCCCTTTTACAATTAATGGGGAAAAAGTTGACAGTTTAGCCCAAATTGAATGGCAAAAACATATTAGTTATATTCCCCAAGATCCCTACATTTTTGCAGGTACAGTTGCGGAAAATATTGCTTTTTACCAACCTGATGCAACCGATGCACAAATTAAACAAGCTGCACAAAAAGCTGGATTAACTAAATTTGTTAGTGAATTAGCCAATGGATTTAATACTAAAATTGGGGAGAGTGGTCGTGGTATTAGTGGTGGACAGGCTCAACGAATTGCTTTAGCAAGAACACTACTCGATGATAATCGTGAAATACTATTACTTGATGAACCAACTGCTCATTTGGATATTGAAACTGAATATGAATTAAAACAAACTATGTTACCAATTTTTAAAAATCATCTTGTTATTTTTGCAACCCATCGGCTTCACTGGATGCAAAATATGGACTATATCTTAGTTATGGACCAAGGTAAATTAGTTGAACAAGGGACACCACAGGCATTAATGCAAAAAAACGGTGTCTATAAAGAATTGATTGATGAGATTAGAGGTGCAGATCAACATGCATAAATTATTCAAAAATGATACGTGGATTAAACCCTACCTTGCGAAGTATAAGAAGCTATTAGCGCTAGTATTCTTCTTAGGTGTGTTAACTTTTTTCTGTGCCGTTGGTTTAATGTTTGTAGCTGGATATCTTATTAGTCGTTCAGCTACTCATCCTTACAATATCTTAGTTGTATATGTTCCGGTGCTTTTGACCCGTGCTTTTGGGATTGGACGGCCATTATTCAAATATCTTGAAAGAATTAATAGTCATAACTGGGTATTGCGGGTTACTTCTTTATTAAGAAAACGACTCTATACTACCTTAGAAACTAGTGCAATGTTCTTAACTAGTAAATTTCAAACTGGTGATTTACTAAGTATTTTAGCCGATGACATTGATCATTTGGAAAATCTTTATTTAAGAACAATTTTCCCTACTTTAGTTGCTTACATTACTGGAATTATTGTAATTCTTGCTTTAGGTGTGATTAGTTGGCCATATGCCATCTTTATGTTGATTGCTTTTTCAATCATTTTGTTCTTCATTCCCCTTGCTTCAGAAGCAATGCATGGAGCCGCAAAAGAATATGAAAAATCATTGGTGCATGAATCATACAGTCAATTAACTGACGCTACTTTTGGAATTGGTGACTGGATGATTTCAGGTCATAAAAACGGATTTTTGAAGAGTGTTACTAAAAATGATGCAAAATTAGATGCTTCTAATTTTCATACCCATAAATATGAATGGAATCGTGATTTACTTGTCAAAATGATGTTTGGCATTGTCCTAGTTGGTACTTTAATCTGGTCTAACTGGTTCTTCACTGGATCACAAGCAATGGCAAATTATGCAGCAGCCTTCGTATTAGGAGTTTTTCCTTTAATGGATGCCTTCATTCCCGTTAGTCAAGCGATGGAAGAATGGCCTATGTACAAAGACTCTGTTGTTCGTTTGAACGAGTTATCAGCAGATACAGTTAACCCTAATCCAGATCAATCTGATGCTAATCCAGAGACTTTTAAAGATATTAAAATGAATGATGTAACTTTTAATTATCCAGGTGAAAAAGTTAGCTTAATCAAAAATGTTTCATTAGAAGTTAAAAAAGGTCATAAATTAGCTATTATTGGCCCTAGTGGAGTTGGTAAGACTACTTTGCTTCAATTACTTTTAGGGACGCTAATGCCTACTAACGGATCTGTAACTGTTGATGACATCAATGTTTCCCGATTACAAAAAAACCGAGCAAACTGGTTTAGTGTGCTCGATCAAAGTCCGTTTCTATTTAATACAACAGTTATGAATAATGTACGGATTGGAAATGAAAATGCAACTGATGCTGATGTTAAACAAGCTTTGAAGGACGTTGGATTATCAAGTTATATTGAATCATTACCTGATGGATACAATACTAATGTTCGCGAAAGTGGAATCCGTTTTTCTGGTGGTCAACGTCAACGACTTGCTTTAGCTAGAATTTTATTACAAAATAATCCAATTGTTTTACTTGATGAACCTACTGTTGGACTTGATCCAATTACCGAAAATGATTTAATTACTACACTGGATAAAGTTTTAGCTGGTAAGACTGTCATTTGGGTTACACATCATCTTCAAGGTCTTTCAACAATGAATCAAGTTATCTTCTTAGAAGATGGGTCTATTAAAATGCAAGGAAATCCTAAAGAGTTATACAAAAAAGACCCCCGTTACCGTAAGCTTTATGCTATGGATCAAGGAATCGTTTCAGATTAATTATTTAAATAATTTTGCAACAATCGTTTTAAGCACTGGTTTAGCATCGCTAGTTGGTAAACTATCAATTAAAACTAAACATTCATTTAAAGTGTCTGTTAAAGTTTGCTTAGCTTTGGCTAACCCACCGCTTATTTCAATGATATTTTGAATTTTAGAAAGATCAGCTAAGTCTAGCTGGTCTTTTTTTAATAACTTAGTTAATTCTTTTTTATAATTTGTTTGGAGAGCATAAATAATTGGTAAAGTATAAATTCCCTCTGTTACATCTTCGAGCTCTGGCTTACCAGTTTCATAAGTGGGATTAAAATCTAGCAAATCATCACGAATTTGAAATGCATCACCTAGTTTAGAACCAATTTGTTCAGCAAGTTTAATAGTTTCTCCGTCTGCCCCGCCTAAAACTGCACCTTCAGCAGCACTATTTACAAATAAAGCAGAGGTTTTGCCATTAATTGCCTTAAAATAATCAGCTACAGATCGTTTAACATCATTTTTAGACAAACTTTGATGAAGTTCCCCATCAAGAATGGCCTGCATATGATCAATACTAAAAGTTAAATTAGATTTATTAGGTGCATAATCAATTAATAATTTAAAATATTGGGTAAAAAGATAATCACCTAAATAAATGGCTTCGCGTTGACCGAATCTTTTATTAAGTGTTTCAGCAGTTCTACGTAAATCTGATTCATCAATTACATCATCGTGAACTAAAGAAGCCAAGTGAATGATTTCAATTGAAGCCGCAGCTTTTTCAAAAGTTAATTCATCGTTATTATTACCATATTCACTAAATAATAATAACAACGCAGCTCTAATCATCTTACCATTACCATTAATAAGATTATCAATTCCTTTTTTAAATTTACGATTATCAATGTTAATTTGATCAATCATAATTTTTTGAGTATTTTTCAATTTAGTTTCTAAAGTTGGAAACTGTTTCCATAAACTATAATCCATGAATTTTATTTTTCCTTATTTTTTTAATAACTTCATTTTATCATATTAATACTAATTTCAATTAAAAAACACGAATGACTTTAATAGTCTTCGTGTTTTTATTGTTTTTTGATTTTAAAAATTGGAATTTTAGGTAAATCTTTTGGTTTAACGTTCCCCTTATTGCCACTTCGTTGTTGTTCAAAACTATCTCGTTGAGCTTCAACCTGGGCAGCTGTAGTTATATTTTGTTTTTTCCATGAAATCAAAATACGATCAATATATTTTAAACTATAAACTTGTTTTAATACAGCTTCCCGTAATGCTAATTTAACAATTTTTGTTGAATAATGATCATCAGTTAACCAGTCACTGATAGTTTCTAATTCAATTGGTGAAAGTGGTCTTCCAAACTCTTGGGTAAAATCATTAAATAAAGTTTGTCTTTCTGAAAGGCTTTCTTCTTGCTGGGATTCACTGGCATCTACTTCAACAGTCTTAGTAGTTTGGTTACTAAGTAACTGGTTAATTTTTTGCACTAAGGGTTTAAAACTATATTCAGCTGAATGAGAACTACTATCAACAATTGCAATGATTTTTTTAGCTACTAGTTGGTGGATACTATCAAATACATCGCTAAGATTGAAGCCAGTCGCATCAGCAATTTTTTGTGGTTCTGGAAATAGATTCCCTTTAGAATTAAAATAATATAATTCAATTAAAACAACGGTTTCAGTAGCATTTAATCCTAATTGTTTGAGATGGGATAAGATAACTCCTGAAATATTTACAGATCCATAATCAAAATATTTAATTAAATTATTGTCCAAATTATAATACTCCTTTAAACATTAATTGAACTTAATTTTTTACCGTTTTTAAAATTGATAGTTACGTAACGATAACTACCATCACTATTTTTTAAAGAAATTAACCATGCTGGCTTATCCTTCACTAGAATTAATCCTGTATTGGTTATTTTTTGATTATTATTAGTCATGGCAATGCTTTTAGCTTTGGATTTATTAATCCCATCTGATTGTTTAAAAATTTTAATATGGTTCATATTTTTGGTAACAACAGCAAATGATGGTTTATTATCTTTATTCATTCCAGCAACTGAATAATAAATGTTATCTACATTACTTTTACTGAAATCAGAGACATCATGAAATTTAGCATATTTTTCAACTAAATCAATTGTCACTGTTTGCTTTTTTTGTAGTGGTCGTTGAGCAATATGCAATGAAATTAAACCAGCAAAAACTAAAACAATTGCTAATGACAAAAGTATTTTAGTAATTCTCATTAATCTTAAACGTAATAATCTTTTTTCTCGCATCATAATCCTCTTTTAAGTGTTTTAATGTTTTAATTATACCAAAATATACTAATTTTTATTGGCAAAAAATGCTTTGTTTTTAGAAGCTATTTCATCAATATCACCTTTAAAAACGTGTAAATTTTCATTAAACGATCTTAAAATTTGAGCTCCGTATTTTCTCGTCAATAAGCGATTATCCAAAATCGTGATTGTTCCATAATCAGTTTGACGTCGTAATAAACGTCCCATTCCTTGTTTCAAATCCATGATTGTCTGAGGTAATGCATAACTCGTAAACGGATTCTTCTTTTCATTCCTCAAATAGCTCGTTCTTGCCTTAGCTAAGGGACTATTTGGTGCAGCAAACGGCAATCTAGGAATAATCACTGATTTTAAATAATTATTAGGGAAATCAACTCCCTCCCAAAAGCCCTTTGCTCCAAGAATAATAGGATTATTTCCTTCCATAAATTTTTTAGTAATCTTTTCTTGGCTTCCAGAGATTCCAGATGCAAAAATAGGTAGATATTCTTTCCTATTAGTAATATGTTCATAAACTGCATTGATTAATTTTAACGAATTGAATAGTACAAGGGTTGGAACTGGATTACTATTGTATATATCAATAATGGAATCTGCCACGAATTGCACATACTCTTGATTTTCTACCGCAGCAGGCATTGGGGTATTCTTTGAAACCATTAATACTGTTTGTTTACTATAATCAAATGATGATTGAAGCCGTTTCATTCTGGTATTATTACGATTCAAATCCAACTGATCATAAATAAACTGAGATTTTTTAGAGGTAAATAACACCGCACCTGTAAATACTACTGGTTGAAAATACTTATAAATATTTTTAGATAATGTATTCGTTGAATTTAATTGGGATGTTTCTAACCGTACATTATTGGGATCGTGATCTTTACCATATTCCATTAACACTACGTCAGCAGTATCATTAATCGTGAATTGATCGATTAGTTCCACTATTTGATCAATAAATTGATTAATAGCGGTTAAATGTTCATTAAATTTAAGAAATGTCTCATAATCTGAGGGAACCCATTTATCAGAATTATTGGAAATTGTTACATTTAATTTTTGTAAATTATCTTTCAAAATAGCATTAAGTTTACTAATTCGTTCTAATTGTGGATTGAATTTTTTAAAAAAGTCGTTTAGTTTTGCTTTTTTAAGACCAACTTCAGTTTGATTATTATTTAAACGATGCATAAATACTTTTGCAAATTGTCCGACTAAATAAGTATTAATTTCCGCAATTTGATCAACAATTTTAACTATTTCAGCTGTCTTGTCTAATAAATTAGCACTATTAGCAAAAATATCATTCAAATTTTCATCATGAGTTTGAAAAACATCGTTTCTAACTCTCCCAGTATTTTGTTTAATCGTACCTAACCATAAATGATCTTGTTGAGCTGCAAATGCAACCTCTGATAAACGAGCTGCTTCGTCAACAACTAAGTATGGTCGTTGATTAAGCGTTTCATTAATCTTACGTGCATTATTATATAAATAATTATGATTGCTAATTACAATATCAGCATGTTTCAACATTTCAGCTTGACGATTAAGAAAGTCATAATCCCCTAAATCAAGATTTCCATCAGAAAATTTAGACTGGTAATTAATTTGGTTAGTAATAATTGCTTCTTTAGGTAAATTCAATTCGTCTAAGTCCCCGGTATTAGTTTGTGTTAACCAAACAAGGATTTTAGCTTTAATGAACTGGGATTGCTTGTTACCATCATCAATTACTAAACTCAAAAGAAATCGATTCAAATCTAAATAATGACTTTTTCCTTTTAGAACAATTGCACTTAATCCAAAACCCAAGTCAGTATTTAACGTCTTTAAAATTGTATGATACAACTGTTCTTGTAATGCGATGGTAGAAGTACTGATTACAATTGATTTACCTGCTTTGCAAAGATATGCCATTGGAATCAAGTATCCTAATGTTTTACCACTTCCGGTTGGTGCTTCAATTAAAAGATTGGTTGCTTTCTTTTTCGAATCAGTATAATTACGATGAATGATATTCATCATTTTACTTTGTGATTCACGCCAATCAAAATTCGGTGTTAATAATTTTTCTTTTTTATTCTTTGTAGTAGGAAACTTGTTGATAGATAAGTTACTGGTCAAGTGTGGATGCTGAACTCTTTTGATAATTAAGCCTTCAACATTTACTAAATCTGAAGCTAATTGGTGTGGCTTTTTAGCTTCATTTTGATAGATTGATTTGATAAATCGGATAGTATCACGTGGCAAATCTAAATTAATATCTAAAATTCCCTTTAAAGTGGTTCTTGGAATTGATTTTATTTTTTCACTAATTTTTACTAATAAAATGGCAGTTGCAGCAGCATCACTTTCTGATGAATGTGGATGTTCGTGGGTAATATTAAAATGTTTACTCAAATCACTCAATCTGTAACTATCTAACGTTGGGAAAAAGATTTGTGTCAAACTAACAGTATCAATGGCGGGAATATCTAACTCAGGATAACCAACTTGCTCTAAATAAGTGTTTAAAAACGGAAAGTCAAAGTTAACGTTATGCGCAACAAAAACTGTGTTTTTTAATTTCTTATAGATGGTTGGAGCAACTTGATCAAAGGTTGGCGCATCTTTAATAGTCTCATTAGTAATTCCGGTTAATTCCGAAATTTCTGTGGAAACTTTTACTCCATCATTGATATATGTCGAATATGAATCAATTACTTGATTATTTTTTACAAAACTTACACTAAATTGAATAATATGTGCACCTTGTTTGATACTTGTTCCTGTAGTTTCCATATCAACAACTGCGTATGTTGTATTTTGATCCATTAATTTCCCTACTCTCGTTCTTAATAAGCTACTCTAATTCTACTACAAAACGGTAAAAATCGATAATAGCAACTTACCTATACTAATTGGATATTGTCATAAATATGATAAAATAGAACAGTTAAGAAAGTGAGCGATTAGTAATGAAAAATGAAGCAATTGGAAAAAGCCATGCTAAAGTTATTTTTTTAGGTGAGCATAGTGCCGTGTATAAAAAACCAGCCATTGTTTTTCCACTTCCACAAGTCCAAGTTAAGGTAAGCATTAAACCAAATCAATCAACTGAAACCGTTATCTATAGTAATTATTTCAATGGTTTATTATCTGACCTACCGACATCTATGCATGGTTTATTAAGTTTAATTGAACGTTTGAATTTAAAACTAAACCAGCAAAAAATAAGCTTTGATATACATATTACTAGTGAAATTCCACTAGGTCGTGGGATGGGTTCTTCAGCTGCAATTTCAGCTGCAATTACCCGTGCATACTTTGCTTATTTTCAAAAATCACTCGATAGCCAAAGTCTTGATAGTTTTATAAATATTGAAGAATCAATTACTCATGGTAATCCTAGCGGCATTGATGCTAAAACTGTGGTTTCTGAACAACCAATCCTCTTTGAAAATTCAAAATTTTTACGAATTTCATTCAATACAACGGGTTTTATAATTATTGCTGATACTGGTATTTCCAGTAATACCAAAACGGCTGTTGATGAGGTTCGTAATCGTTTAGAAAATAAACCTAAAAAAGTTAAAAATGAGATTGATATCCTTGGTGATTTAACTGAAGCAGCTAAAACAACTTTAAATGATAATGATATCGAAAAAACTGGACAATTAATGGATCAGGCTCAAACAATTTTAACAGCTTTGGGTGTTAGTTCCCCTGAAATTGACAATTTAGTTAATGTTGCCAAAACAAATGGTGCTTTAGGTGCAAAATTAACTGGTAGCGGAATGGGTGGATGTATTATCGCTCTTTCTAACTCATTTGAAAATGCCAATTTAATAAAAGTTCAGCTACTTGAACATGGTGCTAAGTCAGCCTGGATTCAATCATTAAACGAAATTAATTAGTGAGGTAATTATGACAATCTCAAAAACCAAAATAACTGCTCGAGCCCATACTAATATTGCTTTAATTAAATATTGGGGAAAAGCCAACCAAAAATTGAAATTACCTACTACTAGCAGTCTATCCTTAACTTTAAATGATTTTTATACAGATACCTCTGTACTATTTAAGCCTGAATTAACTGAGGATAAAATAAGTTTTAATAATGAAATCCTTTCCCCAATTAAAGCAAAACGCATTGTTCATTTTTTAGACCTAGTTAGAAAAATGGCTAACAGTAATTTATATGCCGAGGTTTACACAATTAATCACGTCCCCACGTCTGCTGGTTTAGCATCATCTGCTTCTGGATTTGCTGCATTAGCTGCTGCATCCAGTAAGGCAATCGGCTTAGATTTAAACAAAAAAGAACTCTCTCGATTGGCCAGACGTGGTTCAGGATCAGCTACCCGAAGTATTTATGGTGGTTTTGTTGAATGGAAAAAAGGTTTCAGCGATAAATCATCATATGCTGTGCCGTTTGAAGAACAATTAACTTGGCCAATTAATATGGTAGCTGTCATGGTAAATAAATCGGAAAAGCAAATGAGTAGTTCAAAAGGTATGCAGATTTCTGTTGCCACCTCCCCATACTATTCTGCTTGGAAAAAGTTGTGTAAAAAGGATTTAAAAAAGATTAAAGTTGCTATTAAAAATCGTGATTTTGATACCATGGGACAAATTGCAGAGGAAAATGCGATGCGGATGCATTCTTTAACTCTAAGTGCCTCCCCTGATTATTCTTATTTTGATGCTGATTCACTAAAAGTTATGAATTTAGTTCATACGCTCCGTAAAAATGGTCTAGCCTGTTATTTTACTATGGATGCTGGCCCGAACGTCAAAATATTAGTTGAACAAAAAAACACTGATAAGTTAGTAACAGAATTACAGAAACAATTTGCTTCAGATAAAATTGTGGTTGCCTCATCAGGTCCTGGAATCAAATATTTATAAAATAATTTATGAAAGAAGTTAATTTTTTGATTATTACAAAAGCACCCGGAAAATTATATATAGCTGGTGAATATGCAGTTGTTGAAACTGGTCACCCCGCGATCATTGCTGCAGTTGATCGTTTCGTTACCGTATCTATTGAAGAAACTGATGGATTTGGAACTATCACTTCGCAACAATATGCGGAAAGTATGCTACGTTGGCAACGGGTTAATTCTGAAATGGTCCTTGATGACCGTGAAAATCCATTTAAATACATTGTTTCAGCAATTAAAGTGGCAGAAGAATACGTTAAATCTTTAAACTTGGAACTAAAAACATTTAATATCGATATTAATAGCGAATTAGATAGTGGTGACGGTAAAAAATATGGATTAGGTTCGTCTGCAGCCGTAACTGTTGCCACTGTAAAAGCGGTTTGCAAATTATATAAATTAAATTTAAGCAAAATAGCTTTATTTAAATTAGCTGCAATTGCACATTTTGAAGTTCAAGGAAACGGATCACTGGGAGATATTGCATCTAGTGTCTTTGGTGGAATTATTTCATATACCTCGTTTGATCGTAGTTGGTTATCTGATTTCAGAAACAAAATTTCCATTGATAAACTCATTAAATTAGAGTGGCCCAGTTTAGAGATTATTCCCCTACAAATTCCTTCTACCCTTAAATTTTTAGTTGGTTGGTCAGGAGCTCCTGCATCAACTTCTAGTTTAATTGACAAAGTTGAATTAAAAAAAGGAAAAAATCAAGCTGATTATCAAGCTTTTCTTCATGAAAGTAATAAATGTGTTCACGATATTACTAATGGATTTCGCCAAGATAACATTGCAATTATCATGAGTAATATTAAAAAAAATCGTGAATTACTTTTAGATTTAGGTAAAATGGCTAATGTTGTCATCGAAACTCCCAAACTTCAAGAAATGATTACAACTGCTGATAAATTTGGTGGTGCCGCGAAAACTTCTGGTGCAGGTGGTGGTGATTGTGGGATTGTTTTGATTAAAAATGATAATTCAGTTAGCCAACTGGAGAATGCCTGGAAACAAGAAGATATTCAACGACTTGATATCAACATTTATAACTATTGAGGTAATAAAACATGGTTAGTATTCAATCACATCGAAAAGATGAACATCTTTCTTTAGCTAAAAAATTTCATAAAACAACCTCAACAGCAGGATTTGATCAAATTCGTTTTATTCCCAATACTTTACCAGAAATATCATTCGCTGATGTTGATATCTCAACTAAATTGGGAGAACTAACTTTTGATATCCCGTTTTACATTGAGGCTATGACTGGTGGAAGTGAATATACCGGTAAAATTAACCAACAATTAGCTACGATTGCCAATAATCTTGACTTAGCTATGGCAGTTGGTAGTGAAAGTGTCGCCCTCCGTGAACCTAAATTAGCAGATACTTTTGAAACAATCAAAGCGACTAATCCGAATGGTTTTAAAATTGCTAACCTAAGTGCTAGCGCTACAATTGCGGATGTCCAAACAGCCATTGAGATGATTGATGCTAGTGCTATTGAAATTCATGTGAATGTTGCTCAAGAAGTAGTGATGCCTGAAGGTGATCGTCATTTCAACTGGATTGATAATATTAAAAAAATTGTAAATCATTTTAATATTCCTGTAATTGTCAAAGAAGTTGGATTTGGTATGTCGCATGAATCAATTGAACGGTTAAAAGCAATTGGGGTTCAGTATATTAACCTTGGTGGCAAAGGTGGAACTAACTTTGTCCAAATTGAAAACTTCCGCCGTCCTAATAAGGATATGAGTTATCTGGAAGATTGGGGATTAACCACAGTCGAATCTCTTTATGAGGCCAAATCCGTTTCTAATATTAATATTGCTGCTGCTGGCGGAATTACTACCCCTCTCGATATCGTTAAAGCCCTTTATTTGGGCGCTGACGTAGTTGGAGTTGCTAGTACTATCTTATCTTCACTGATTGATAACGGTGCTGAAAAGACCGAAGAAATCCTATCTGAGTGGATTTATGGTATTAAGGCTATCTTTGTCATGTTAGGAGTTCGAAATATCACTGAGCTACGTAAAACTGATATTGTAATTGATTCGGAATTACAAAACTACCTAGAACAGCGAAATATAAAATAAAAAACGACTTCCATCGAAGTCGTTTTTCTTATGCTTTAAATCGTAATCCTTTAGGGAAAAAGTTTTTAATGGTTCCAGAAACAACTTTTCCAAAACCAACTGCCATTCCATCACAAACTAATAGATACCAACCCTTTTTAAGACTTGGATCAGTTGGAATTGTGTCTCCATGAACATACAATTTCCATTCATTACGTGTAATATTTAACTTATTTTTAACGTCATTGGGGTTGATTTCTAATGCTAATCCATAGGCTGGTTCAATCCGATTCTTTTTAATTTGTCCTAATGGTGTACCGGGACGCATTACTTTTAGTCCATTTAAATCTGGAATTTCAGGATTGAATGAGTATAAAGTTTCTCCAAATTTTAGTAAGTTCTTTGGATCAAAATCAACTAAATCAGCCTTATCAAATTTTTCCCATTCTTTACGAATATCAGCGGAAACATTAGAACGTTGATATCTAACTTTGCCCGGTTTACCTTCATCTGTATTTTGAAGTTTAGCAACAAAATGGCCATCACCTTTAAATAGATGTGGGAATAACCGAACAGTTTTATCTAATTCTGTATTTCCATCAGACCAAGCTGGTTTTCCACCAACCATTCCTTTAAATTTATGAATTGGTAAAATTTCAAAATTGTAATTATCAACTAACCAAGAAATGATTTGTTCATCTTCTTCGGGTGCAAAAGTACAAGTGGAATAAATAATTTGTCCACCCGGTTTTAACATTTTAACAGCTTCACTGATAATATCGCGTTGCCGTATAGCGCATTCCTTAGGATAATCTTCAGACCAATAGCTAGTTGCGTCATGGTTCTTACGAAACATTCCTTCACCAGAACATGGCGCATCAATCAAAATTTTGTCGAAGTATTTTTTAAAATGCTTTGCTAAAGTTCCAGTATCTTCATTTAAAATAAGTGGGTTTTTCACACCAAACCGTTCAATATTTTCTACTAAAATTTTTGCACGTCCACGATCAATTTCATTTGAAACTAATAGTCCTTCGTTTTTCATTAAACTAGCTAATTGGGTTGATTTACCCCCTGGTGCTGCACATAAATCAAGAATTTTTTCCCCTGGTTGTGGATCAGCTACCTGAGCAACAAACATTGCTGATGGTTCTTGACTGTATACATATCCGCTTTGATGTTCTGGTGATTTACCATCAATTTTTCCCACAAATCCATTGGTTGCATATTCAATTGGATGAGTAGTATCAATCTTAGCTTCTGCTTGAGGTTTTAATCCATTAATTCGAAAACCATGATCTGGGTCTTCATCAAAACTTTTGATGAATTCATTGTATTCATCACCTAAAAGTTGTTTATATTTTGTTTTAAATTTTTCTGGTAATTCCACCTATTTATTCTCCTCAAATGCTTCAGTTGCTTGAATCGCTAACTGCCAATTATGATAAAGTCTGTTTCGTTCTCGTTCGTCCATTGCAGGTTTAAATGTTTTTCCTGCTGATTTGATAGCTTTTAATTCATCAATATTTTTCCAGTAGCCAACTGCTAATCCAGCTAAGAAAGCTGCACCAAGAGCGGTTGATTCTGATGTAGCTGATCGTTCAATTGATTGATTTAAAATATCTGCTTGAAATTGCATTAAAAAATCATTTCTAGAAACTCCACCATCAATAACCAATGAATGTAACTCAACTCTAGTTTCATCTGTCATAGTATTAATGACATCTTTAGTTTGAAATGCTAATGATTGTAAAGTAGCTTTCACAACTTCATTAACCCCAGTATGACGAGTAATCCCTAAAATTGATCCTCGAATATTTTCATTCCAATATGGGGCACCAAGTCCAGTAAATGCTGGGACGACATATAATGATTCTCGATTTGCTTTTTCGGCTAAATCAGCAGTAGTTGCAACATCATCAAAAAGTTTTAACTCATCTTTTAACCACTTGATTGCAGCACCAGCAATAAAGACGCTACCTTCATATGCATAATTAACTTGACCATTTAATCCATAAGCAATTGTCGTCAATAAACCTTTTTTTGAAAATTTAGGTTGAGTCCCTAAATTCATCATAATAAAGGCTCCAGTTCCATAGGTATTCTTTGTCATTCCTGGCTCTAATGCTAGTTGCCCAAATAATGAAGCTTGTTGATCACCTGCAATTCCTGAAATAGGAATTTGAACTCCCATAAAAGTAAAGTTTTGCGTATAACCATATACATGTGAAGAATCTTCAACTTTTGGTAACATAATTTTGGGAATGTTGAAAACATCTAATAACTCATTATCCCAGGTTAAGTCATTAATGTTAAATAACATGGTTCGACTTGCATTCGTCACATCAGTAGCATGAACTTTTCCAGCAGTTAATTTCCATAATAACCAGGTATCAATTGTTCCAAATAACAAGTCACCAGTTTCAGCAGCTGTTTGAGCACCATCTACTTGATCTAAAATCCAACGAATCTTGGTAGCAGAAAAATACGAATCAACAATTAAGCCAGTTTTTTGTTGAATCTTATCCGCTAATCCCTGTTGTTTAATTTTATCTGCTATTTGCTTAGTTTGCTTTGATTGCCAAACAACAGCATTATAGATTGGCTTACCTGTTTGTTTATTCCAGACAACTGTAGTTTCGCGCTGATTACTAATTCCAATTGAACGAACCTTATAAGGTTGCGTTTCTGTTTGAAATAAGACATCTGAAATCACTGATTCCGTTTTATTCCAGATTTCATTAGGGTCTTGTTCGACCCATCCCGGATGAGGGAAAATTTGATTAATTTCTTTTTGTGAACGTCCAACTTCTTTTCCTTGTTGGTCGAATAAAATAGCACGAACTGAGGTAGTCCCTTCATCGATTGCCATTATGTATTGTTCATTTTTCATAATAAACTCCGTCTTTTTTAATACTTTAATTATAACGCTTAACCGTTTTTCGCGACAATTCATTATTATTTAAAATCCGTGCACAGGTGTATAATGGTAACGTTGGGCAAAAGCCAATAAAGGAGAGATTTTATGAGTTATTTTGAGTTTTCTGCTTGTACTAGTATCTTAGTCGGAAAAGCTGCAACGACTGACGGAAGTACATTGATTGGTAGAAATGAAGACTGTAAGGCTGCATGGCCAAAACGTTTTGTCGTTAACGAACATCAAAATTTCACGGAACCACAACAGTTTGTTTCAAAAGATAATGGATTTACAATGCCCATTCCCAAAGAACGGGCAAAGTATACATCAACACCTGAGTGGACAGATAAGTATGGTTTATTTGAAGAAGATGGAATTAATGAATACGGTGCTGCTATGAGTGCTACCGAAAGTACCTACGCTAATAATCAAGTTTTAGGAGTTGATCCATTAGTTAAGGATGGAATTGGCGAAGAAGCAATTGTTACCGTGGTTCTTCCTTATATTCACTCTGCAATTGAAGGTGTGGAACGTTTAGGCAAAATTGTCACAGAATATGGAGCTTCAGAAACCAATGGAATTCTATTTTCTGACAATAATGAAGTTTGGTATTTTGAAATTGGTTCCGGTCATCATTGGGTCGCACAACGAATTCCTGATGATAGTTATGCTGTTGTAGCTAATCAAATGGCAATTCAAGAAATTGATTTTGATGATTTACATAATTTCAGATGGTCTGCTGGTATTCAAAAATTTGTGAACAATAACGATTTAAACCCTAATCGAATTGGATTTAACTTTCGTCAAATTTTTGGAACCCAAACTCAAGCTGATACGTATTACAGCACTCCCCGAGTTTGGTACGGTCAAAAAATGTTTAATCCAGAAATTGCACAAAATCCTGAATCGCAAGAACTACCTTTTATTCGTAAAAGCAGTCGCTTGCTTTCAGTCTTTGATGCTCAAAATTTCTTAAGTTCTCACTTCCAAGAAACAGTTTATGATCCAATTGGTAGTGGTACTGAAGCGGAAAAACATAAGTTTAGACCTATCAGTCTTGCTAAAACTCAGGAATCACATGTGTTGCAATTATCAGCTAAATACCCACACGAAATTGGAGATATTCATTGGCTATTAATGGGAGTTGGTGCACAAAGTACGTTTGTGCCCTTTTTTGCGGGAATTACTGACACACCTGATGAGTATAAATACGAAGTTGGTCATGATTATGATCCAAAATCAGCCTACTGGATTTTTAAACTCGTTGGTATTTTAGTTGATCCTCACTATCTTCAATTTGGTGGTCAATTAAAAGAAATCCAAAATGATTTAATTCAACAATACATCGCTAATGTTAAAGCAGCTCAAATTGCTTCATTAACTAGTGATACTCTCTCTGAATTGGCTAATACCTATAGTTTCAAATCAGCTGACCTTGCGATGAGTTCGTTTAAGAACCTCGCAGCAAAACTTATTACAACCTCAACTGACTTTTCACCATTAAATTATCAACAAGATTTAAATTTATAATTTATAAGGACGTGTACGTTAATGGAAAATAGTAACAAGAAAAAAATGAGCGCTAACGGTCTGGCGTTGATGATTCTATCATCAATCTTTGGGTTTGCTAACGTTACAGTTGCATATGATCAAATGGGATATGCAAGTATTATGTGGTATGTGTTTGCAGCATTCATCTTCTTTTTACCTAGTGGATTAATGTTTGCCGAATATGGTTCTGCTTTCAGTGATCAAAAAGGTGGAATTTATTCATGGCTTAAAAATTCCATTGGTGAACGTTTAGCCTTTGTGGGAACCTTCATCTGGTTAGCAGCATGGATTATCTGGATGATCTCTGTTTCAAGTAAGGTTTGGATTCCTCTTTCAAACATTTTCTTTGGAACAGACAAAACCAGTACTTGGCATCTATTTGGGTTATTTACCCCAATGCAAACGATTGGAATTCTAGCTATTATCTGGGTTCTTGTGGTTACTTTATCAGCAACCCAAGGTTTTGACCAAATTGCTAAAATCTCTGGAATCGGTGGATTTTTCTCAATTATATTACCTATTTTATTCGTCGTAGTTTCAATCGTAGTCTTAATTGCTAATCATGGTCACTTAGCCCAACCTGTGACTGGTTTAAGTTCTTTCGTTCAATCTCCAAATGCTCAATTTGGTAATCCTATTGCATTGATGTCATTCGTTGTTTATGCCATTTTTGCCTATGGAGGAATGGAAACTACTGGTGGGGTAGTTGATCAAGTGGAAAACCCAAAGAAAAACTATCCTCGTGGTATTATCATTGCTGCAATTGCTATGACTTTGATTTATTCATTATCAATCTTCTTTGTCGGTGTGACTGCTAACTGGCATCAAGTGCTTGGTAACAGCAGCGTTAACTTAGGTAATATTACCTATGTATTAACAAATAACCTAGGTTACGTAACTGCTAAAACTTTCGGTGCTTCATCTGGCGTTGCCATTCAAGTCGGTAATTGGTTTGCTAGATTTGCTGGATTAAGTATGTTCATTTCATATGTTGGGGCTTTCTTCGTGCTTATCTACTCACCGCTTAAATCATTCATTGAAGGTTCTGATGAACGTATCTGGCCTAAGAAAATGATTGCTTTGAATAAACATGGTATGCCTTCATTTGCAATGTGGTTACAAGCAGTAATCGTTGCTCTTGTAATCTTTGCTATCTCATTTGGTGGAGCTGGTGCTCAAAAATTTTACCTTATCCTAACTGATATGGGTAACATTTCAAGTACTTTCCCATACTTGTTCTTAGTCGCTGCTTTCCCATTCTTTAAACGTTTGAAGGGTATCGACCGTCCATTCGTCTTCTTTAAAAACGGTTGGAAAACTAATTTAATTGTTAT
Organism: Fructilactobacillus sp. Tb1; assembly: GCF_050500285.1. Lineage (GTDB taxonomy): Bacteria > Bacillota > Bacilli > Lactobacillales > Lactobacillaceae > Fructilactobacillus. The sequence continues at coordinate 1,557,294 of NZ_CP191377.1, forward strand.
TGTAATGTTTATCGTCTTAGCATTAGGAATTAGTTTCACTGCTATTCAACCAATGTTAGACGGTGATTTTGAAACTGCTTTTTGGACCATTGCTGGACCAATCTTCTTCGGATTAGTTGGTTTAATTCTCTATCAATTTGGTTTGAGTCGTATTAAGAAATCAGAAAAATAAGTATAAAAAAAGAACTTGGAAAATTCCAAGTTCTTTTTTTATACTTATTAACGTTTTTTGAATGATTGCTTGATACGAGCAGCCTTTCCTTGACGATCGCGTAAGTAGTATAGTTTTGAACGACGTACTTTACCAAGACGAGTAACTTCGACCTTAGCAACACGTGGTGAGTTAAGTGGGAAGATTCTTTCCACTCCAACACCGTTACTGATCTTACGAACAGTATAAGTTGCTTGGATACCAGCACCATGACGTTTGATAACGACACCGGCAAAGTTTTGGATACGTTCTGTATCACCTTCGACAACCTTAACAGAAACATTTACACTGTCTCCGGCACGGAAATCAGGTAGGTCTGAACGTAATTGTTCAGCGTTGATTTTTTCAATCAATTTGTTTTGACGCATAATAAATTCCCCTAACTAGCACTCTTATCTTCTCGACAGCGGAATACTGTTGATTTTTTGGTATAAATACCGATTTGTATTATATCATAGATTACATCTAATTGTAAACTCTATTTTTCTTCTTCGATTCTTACTTCAGCTAATAAACGTTTAGCGTCTTTAGATAGCTTAGTATGATCAATCATTTCTGGCCGACGTAAGTAAGTTTTTCTTAGAGACTCCTTTAGACGCCAGTCAGCGATTTTTTTGTGATCCCCGCTCATTAATACATCAGGTACCTTTTGACCTCTAAAATCAGCAGGACGAGTGTATTGAGGGTATTCTAGTAGTCCATCAGAAAATGAATCTCCAGGAGCTGATTCTGCATTACCTAAAACACCTGGAATTAAACGGGAAACAGCATCAATCATTACCAAAGCTGGTAATTCTCCACCAGTTAAGACAAAGTCACCAATTGAATATTCATCAGTCACGATATCCTTAATTCGTTCATCGAATCCTTCATAATGACCACAAATAAAGGTTAGATGATCTTCTTTAGCTAATTCTTCAGCAGCATGTTGATCGAATTTCTTTCCAGCAGGATCAGTTAAAATAACACGACCCTTAGGAATTCCATTTTCAGATGCTACTTTTTGGGTATGATCAAATGCATCAATAATTGGTTGTGGTTGAAGTAGCATTCCTGCCCCACCACCATAAATAGTATCATCAACATTATGATGTTTATCTGTTGAATAATCTCTAAAATTAGTGATTGTCACATCAAGTAAGTCACGATCAATAGCTTTACCGACAATTGAATCACTCAATGGTCCCTCTAAAATACGGGGAAACAAACTTATAATATCAATTTTCATCTTATTCAAGTCCTTCTAATACATCAACAATTACTTTATGATTGTCTAAATCAACTTCTTTAATTACATCATCAATTTTAGGCAATAATAAGTCATTATCGTTATCCCGTTCCACTACCCAGACATCATTTGGACCTAAATCCATGATGTCTTTGATAGTTCCGACTTTTTCACCATCTTCTTTAAAGACATCTAAGCCGATAATTTGGTGATAGAAATAAGTATCTGGAGCAAGTTTAAGACTTTCTTGTTGTTCAGTATCAATGCGTAATATTGATGGTTTTAGATATTCAACATCGTTGATTGAGTCCAAACCCTTAAAATGTAAAAGAATAAAGTTTTTGTGTTTCCGTTTTCCATCAATTTCAAGGTTCACAGTTTTACCATTGGCTAAGAAAGCTGTAACTTTTTCACCTTTTTTAAACCGTTCATCTGGAAAATCAGTAATTGGTTGAACACGGACTTCACCTTTTAACCCTTGAGTATTAACAATTTTTCCAATATCAAAGTATTCCATAATTTCACCTCTATTTCGAAAAAAGAACCCTTAAATAAAACAAAGTTTTATCTAAGGGTTCTTTTTATTTACCACCATCAATAATAAGTTTAACCCTCTTATTGTCAGTAACATGTACACTATAAATAATAGTGCGAATTGTTTGTGCAACTCTACCACGTTTACCAATCACGCGTCCAACGTCCTTTGCATTTGTAGATAAAATATACTCATGAAATTCAGCGGTTTCTTGATGATTGATTTTGACATCATCTGGGAACTTAACTAATGGTTTAATGATTTTTTTTATTAAATTATCAAAATTAATCATAATTAAAATTATTTTTTATCAGCTAACTTAATATCGTGAAGTTTCTTCATGATACCAGCATCAGATAAGATGTTTTTAACAGTATCAGATGGTTTGGCACCCTTCTTCAACCAATCAAGAACAGTTTCTTCTTTAAGTGTTACTTGGTCTACTTGAACAAGTGGGTTGTAAGTACCAACGTTTTCAATGTAACGACCATCACGAGGACTACGTGAATCAGCAACTACGATACGGTAAAATGGGTTTTTCTTTGAACCCATACGTTTCAAACGGATTTTAACAGACATAACTACACCTCCTATTGATTTCTTAACAATACTTAGTTTACCAATAATTTTTAGAGATGTAAAGAGTTTTTTCTTTACACCTGATTATTTTCTTCTTTTTTTGTTTTTCTTGCGTTTATTTTTCTTGATTTTACGACTCATACGCTTCATAGCTAGACTAGATAACTTATTCATACCTTTACCCATTCCAGTTTGATTCATCATATTTTCCATACCAGACATATTTCCATTTGATACTTGATTCATCATCTTTTTCATTTGGTTAAATTGTTTGATTAAACGGTTAACATTTTGAACTGGTTGAGCTGAACCACGTGCAATCCGACGACGTCTTGAAGGATTTAAGACGTCAGGATTTTCCCGTTCCTCGTTAGTCATTGAGTAAATAATCGCTTTGATATGTTCCATATCTTTAGGATTCATTTCAACGTTTTGTAATGCGGGATTATTCGCCATTCCGGGAATCATAGCCATTAAGTCTTTTAAAGGACCCATGTTTTGAATTTGTTGAAGTTGATCTAAGAAATCATCAAAATTGAAAGTATTTTCTTTCATCTTTTCAGCAAGTTCCATTGATTTCTTTTCATCAATGTTCTTTTGCGTCTTTTCAACAAATGAGAGTACATCTCCCATTCCAAGAATACGTGATGCCATACGATCTGGATGGAATACATCCAAGTTATCCATCTTTTCACCTTGTCCAGTGAAGAGAATTGGCTTACCAGTAACTGCTTTAATTGATAAAGCAGCACCACCACGAGTGTCTCCATCTAACTTAGTTAAAACAACCCCAGTGATGTCTAAAGCATCATTAAATCCAACGGCTGTATTAACAGCATTTTGACCAGTCATGGCATCAACAACTAAAAGAATATCAGTTGGCTTAGCAACTGCTTTAATTTCCTTTAACTCGTCCATTAACTTTTCGTCAATTTGCAAACGACCAGCAGTATCAATAAATACGTAATCATTGTGGTTTTCTTCAGCAACTTTCAACCCATCTTTAACGATTTGGACAGGATTGACGTCAGTTCCTTCTTCAAAAACTGGTACATCAATTTGTTTACCAATTTGTTGAAGTTGTTCAATTGCAGCAGGACGATAAATATCCGCAGCAATCATCAAAGGACGAGCATTTTCGTCCTTTTTTAACATGTTAGCTAGTTTACCGACCGTAGTAGTTTTACCCGCCCCTTGTAAACCGGCCATCATAATAATGGTTGGAATTTTGGCTGATTTTTTAAGTTCAGTTGCTTCTCCACCCATCATGGCAGTTAATTCATCATCAACAATTTTAATGATTTGTTGTCCTGGATTTAAACCCTCTAGAACTTTTTCACCTTTAGCCTTAGCTTGAACTTTTTTGACAAAATCACGAACAACAGTGAAATTAACATCAGCATCAAGTAATGCTAATCTAATTTCACGCATTGTAGCTCGTAAATCAGCTTCAGTAATTTGTCCTTTACCACGTAACTTTCGGAAAGCATCTTGTAATTTATTGCTTAATCCTTCAAATGCCATCTTTTAACCCTCTATTCTTCTTCAATTTCTTCTAATTGATCAATCAAATCATTCAATGATTTATCATCAGCATGTTGTTCTTTGATCAAAGCATCTAATTCATCAACTACTTTATTGCGCTTAATAAATTTAGCATACAGTCCCATTTTTGCTTCATAAGTTTCTAATGTTTTTTCAGTTCTTCTAATATTATCGTAAACCGCTTGCCGGCTAACATCAAAGTTTTCTGAAATCTCACCTAGTGATAAATCATCAGCATAGTATTGAGAAATATAATCGGCTTGTTTATTCGTTAGTAAACATCCATAAAAATCAAACAAAGCATTAATATAATTATCACGAGCTAATTTGATATCAAAATTTTTATCCATTCTTATTCCTTAACTAATCCCTTAAATAAGCCATAGACAAATTTTTCTGGATCAAATTCTTGTAAATCATTCACTGATTCACCAAGACCAACGTATTTAACTGGAATTCCAATTTCACTTTTAATAGCTAATACAATTCCACCTTTAGCAGTACCATCAAGTTTAGTTAACACAATTCCAGAAATATCGGCTACTTCTTTAAACGTCTTAGCTTGACTCATCGCATTTTGACCAATGGTTGAATCAATTACTAAAAGTACCTCTTGTGGTGCACCTGGAATTTCACGAGTGATAATTTTATTCATTTTAGCTAACTCTTTCATTAGGTTAACTTTATTTTGCAAACGACCTGCAGTATCAATAAATAAAATGTCGTAGTTATCAGCCTTTGCCTTTTCTACCGCATCATAGACAACAGAAGCTGGATCACTACCTTCCGCCTTTTTTACGATGTCAACATGATCACGTTTAGCCCATTCATCAAGTTGTTGGATGGCACCGGCACGGAACGTATCAGCAGCGGCAAGAAGCACTTTTTTACCATCTTGTTGATATTTATGTGCCATTTTACCAATCGTAGTCGTTTTTCCAGCACCGTTAACACCAATGAAAAGAATAACTGTAGGTCCATCTTGATTTTCTTTAAGTTTGTTTTCATCATTAGTTGGGGCATCATAAATTTCCACTAATTTTTGAATCACAAAGTTTTGTACTTCTTTAGAACCCTTAACATTATTTAATTTAACGGCTTCTTTTAATTGATCACTAATATCAGTAGCAGTTTGGACACCAACATCAGATTCAATCAAAGTATCCTCTAAATCATCAAAGAAATCTTCGTCGACACTTCGAAAGTTAGCAAAAAGATGATTTAATTTTTCTCCAAATGATGATCTAGTTTTTTCTAATCCATCTTCATAGGTAGTTTCAGGTTTTTCTTCAGGTTGCTTTTCAGATTCCGGTTCAATTTCAACATCTTCTTCTACTTCAACTTCTGGTTCAGTAGCTTCAGGTTCTTCAATAGTTTCTGTAACCTGTTCTTTAACTATTGGTTGTGAATCATTGGATGCTGTTTCTGTTGAACCTTCTTCAGTTTGTTCTGGTTTTTTGCCAGCATTTTGCTTATTTTCAAGTTCTTCAGTATCATCAGATGAAAGCTTTGTATCATCTTGTTTTTCAACTGGATTTTCTTCATGTGATTCGGCTTTATTTTTATGTTTAAAAATATCAAATAATCCCATTTTTATCTCCTATTCTTGTTAGAACTTAGATCAACTGAAACTAATTTAGAAATTCCAGAATCTTGCATTGTAATTCCAAATAAATTATCAGCATAAATCATAGTTTCCTTACGATGAGTAACAACAATAAATTGCGTTTCCTGTTTTAGACTTTCAATATACCGTGCAAAACGATCAACATTCGCTGGATCAAGTGCCGATTCTGCTTCATCTAAAATCACAAATGGAACTGGTTTAACTTCGATAATTGCAAATAACAAAGCCAATGCAGTCAATGCTTTTTCACCACCAGATAGTAAATTAATACTACGATAGCGTTTGCCAGGTGGCTTAACTAAAATATCAATTCCAGTAGTAAGCAAGTGATGGGGATCGCTCAATTCGAGTTTAGCTTCTCCACCACCAAAAATATTACGAAAGACCTTACTGAAGGATTTTGAAATTTGATTATATGCATTTTCAAAACGAACTTTAACTGTTTCGTCCATCTTATTCATAATAGTTAACAATTGATTTTTTGCTTCAACTAAATCATCCATTTGATGTTGCATAAATTCATAACGTTCTTTAATTTCTTTGTAGGTGTCAATTGCCCCAATATTAACTGGTCCCAAATTAGAAATCTCTAGTTTGATGTTATTTATTTCAGTATTTAATTCTGTTAAATCAAGTGATAATGTTTCATATTTACGATTATTATTTTCTAACTCAACTAATTTAGCTTGATTACGATCAAGATTTTGTTTAACAACGGCAAGTTGAGATTCAAAATGATGTAATTTATCACTATTCTGGATCATTTGTTGCTGATTCTTGCTAATTTTATCATCTAATTGTTGTAAATTAGCACGTTGTGTTTCAAAATCATTCTTCGTTTTACTAAAATCATTTTCAATCTTGCTAATCTCAGCTTCGATTTCAACTGTATCAACTTGTTTAATTTTATTAATTTGAGCTAATTCTTGAACAACATCGTCCATTGATTTTTTAGTCTCAACTTGTTGCTTTTCATTAGCATTAAGTTGTTGTTTTAAATCAAGACAATGTTGCTTAACATTATTAAAACGTTCTTTAATAATTCCCACTTGTTGTTTCAAATTATTAACTGCGTTTAATTCAGAACTATATTCACGTTTTAAATCTTCGAGTTGACTAGCTAATGATTTATTTTGATTCTGATTATGATCGATTTCAGTTTGAAGTTTTTGAATCTGTTGTTTCAAACTTTCTGGATTATTATATTCACTATCTTCACTACTACCAAGTTTTAATTTTAATGCTTTGATTGCACGATCAACTTTAGTTCGCTCATTGGTTTGTAATTCTAAGTTATTTTGTGCAAGTGTAATTTTAGCAGTTAAATCACTAGCATCTTGATAAATAATGCGTTTATTTTCTTGTTCTTGTTTCAATTGATTTTGTGCTGTTTTTACATTTTGTTCCCCAAAATCAAGTTTTTCTTGCATTCTTTTCACTTGATCAGTTAAAGTAATTAGTTTTTCTTTTTGTGATAATAATCCTTCATTTTGATGTTGGTTTTTCCCTCCAGTAATTGAACCACCAGCATTAACCACATCGCCATTAAGGGAAACAACTTTAACACGATGATTTACAGTGTTACTAATCTCAGTTGCGGCTTTCAATGAATCAGCAATGATTGTACCACCTAGTAAATGTTGATTAACCCTTTGATACTCAGGTTTCATTTTAACTAAGTCAGCTGCAACCGCAACAAATCCAGGTGTTTTACGGGCATTTTTTAATAGATTTTCAGGTACAAACCGATCATTGATCCCGTTAACTGGTAAAAATGTTACCCGGCCAAGTTTATTTTGATTTAAATATTTAATTGCTTGACGAGCATCTGTTACATTAGCAACAATTACTTGTTGAATTGCACCACCTAAAGCTGTTTCAATTGCTTGGATGTATTTGCTATCAACATCAATATAATCTCCAACAGTACCGATAATGCCAGTTAAGTTGTTTTTTTGTTTCAACAAATTACGAGTTCCACGATACAAATTGTTGTGATTTTCTAACATTGAAGAGAGACTGTCACGTTCAGTTTTTGCTTCTTGAAAAATCCGCATAGCATCTAACCAACGGTTACGCATAGTATCGGCCTTAGTTTCACTATCTTTAACTGTTTCATCAATCGTTGCTAACTTTTCATCGATAGTTTGTTTTTGTAACTTTAATTCTGCAACATTTTTTTTAGTAACGCTTCTTTTACTATCAAGTTCATTTAAATGTTTTTGATTTTGATTCAACTCTTGAAAAATAGCCTTAGAATTATTATCTGATTGTTGACTAAGTTTTTCTGTTAGACGTAAATCATTTCGTGCATCAGAAATTGATTGCATTAAACCAACGTAATTAGACCGGCCTTGTTCAATCTTAGTTTCCGTATCTTGAACGTTTTTTTCTAATTGAATAGCTTTAGAATTTTTGATTTGGGCACGTAATTCGTCAAGTTCATTTGAAAGCTCAGTTTGTTTCAGTGACTCTTGTTCTAATTGTTTAGTTAAATCATGTTTTTGAGAATCTAAGTCCTCAAGTTGGGTTTGTAATTCAGTTTGTTTTTGGGAATTAAATTTTTCTTTTTGTTCACTTAGCTTTTTTTCACTACTTAAATTTTCTAACAATTTATTTTCAGATAATAATTTGGTTTGTAATCGTTCTTTTGCGATATCCAATTCATTAATATTTTTGTTAGTATTCTCTTTTTGGGTATTTAAACCATTAAATTCATTAGTTAATCGATTCTGTTCCTGGTGTGCCTCTGTTAAACTAGTTTGAATTTCATGAGCTTCAGCATTTCCATTTTTTAAATCAATACTAAACTTATTAAAATTAAGCTCATCTAAATGTTTATTCTTACTCAAATAGAGCGAAGCGATTTCGCTTTGCTCTTTTAAGGGATTCATCTGTTTTTCAATTTCATGAATAATATCAGAAATTCTATCTAAGTTAGCTTGAGTATCTTCAAGCTTCTTTTCAGATTCATTTTTTTGTTTTTTGTATCGATAAACACCAGCTGCTGTTTCGATGATAGCACGTCGTTTTTGTACATCATCATCAAGAATATCATCAACATTTCCTTGGGAAATAATTGATAATGATCCTTCACCTAGACCAGTATCCATAAACAAGTTATGAATATCTCTGAGTAAACATTCTTGATCATTAATTGAATAAATACTATCACCATTACGATAATAAGTTCTAGTAATTTTAACTTCACTATATTCTGAATCTAAGAAATGTGATGTATTATCAAAAATCAAGCTAACTTCAGCACGATTTAATGGATGTCGGTCCTTAGAACCAGAAAAGATAACGTCTTTCATTTTTTTACCACGTAGACTTTTAGCTGATTGTTCACCTAAAGCCCAACGAACAGCTTCGATAACGTTACTTTTACCACTTCCATTTGGACCAACAATTCCAGTAAAACCATTTTGAAAATCAATATTAGTTTTATTGGCAAATGATTTAAAACCTGCTATTTGGATTGATTTTAATTTCACAACAGATTCCTCACTTTATTATTGCAATTTTTGATCCTTGATGCCTAATTTATCTAATGCCATTTTAGCGGCAATTTGTTCGGCATTCTTTTTAGAATGACCTTCACCGACTCCGAGTTCTTTGTCGTCAACAAATACAGCTACTTTAAATTGACGATCATTATCTGGACCGTTTTCATCTAATAGCTTGTATTCAATCTTAACGGGTCCATTAATTTGAATAGCTTCTTGTAATTCAGTTTTGTGGTCGAAGAATTCATCGAACCAACCTTCATCCAATTTAGGGAAGATAACTATATTACAAAAATGTTTAACAGTTTCGATTCCTTGATCAAGGTAAACGGCTCCAATGAAAGATTCGAAAATATCACAAAGTAGTGAATCACGATTTCTTGCACCAGCTTTTTCTTCACCCTTACCTAAACGAATGTATTTATCAAAGTGACATTCACGAGCGAATCGACTAAAACTATGACGATTAACCATAGCGGCTCTTAATCTTGTTAATCTACCTTGAGGCAATTCTGGATAGCGTTTAAAAATGTAGTCAGAAACCACCAATTGGTAAACAGCATCACCTAAGAATTCCAATCTTTCGTAGAATTTCAAATCTTGATCTGGATGTTCATTTACGTATGATGCTTGAGTAAATGCTTCGTCCAATAAAGCCTCATCGTTAAATTTTATATTGTATTTATCTTCTAATTTATCGTCAAATGTTTTCTGCACTGTGTACTCCTCCATAATTACTTATCTAAGTATATCATTAAATGAAAAACCCTATCTAATAATTAGACAGAGTTTTAGCATTTTTTATTCTTTTTCAGCTGCTTTTTCTTCAGCAACCTTAGTAAAATGATTCTTTACTGATTCAACATAACCGGATTTTACAATTTCAGCAGCATTAAATAATACATACTTAACTGTTTTCGGATCACTATTTCCATGTCCTTTAACTACAGGGGATTTAATCCCTAGTAAAACGGCTCCGCCATATCTTTTATAATCCATTTTATTAGCCATCTTTTTAAGGCTATCTTTTAAGAGTAATGCACCGAGTTTAGCTTTAATGCCACCATGCATAATGGAATCTTTCAGCATTCCCATAATTGACATCGCTGTTCCTTCAATTGATTTAAGTACGGCATTTCCAGTAAATCCATCGGTAACAACTACATCAGCAACTCCATTTAGAAGTTCCCGTGATTCGATATTACCGATGAAATTAATTTCACCATTGTCGCCCATTACTTGAAGAGCATCATGCATCTTACGGTGAATCATATCACCCTTATCAGCTTCGGTACCATTGTTAATTAATCCAACCCGAGGATTTTTCACATGACTAACGTGTTCTGAATAATATTTACCAAGTAAAGCATATTGTTCAATGTTTGCAACTTTGGCATCTGCATTGGCACCAGCATCAACCATCGTAAATCCACGATCACTATTCATCACCGGCATAGTAGCAGTAAACCCAGGACGATCAATTCCCTTAATACGTCCTAAGATTAATAATGATGCTACTAATAACGCACCACTACTACCAATTGAAACTAAAGCATCGGCATCGCCATTTTTTACAGCTTTAGCAGCCAGAACTAAACTTGAATTTTTCTTTCGTTTTACAGCGCGAACCGGTTCATCTTCCATCGTAATAACTTCATCAGCTTGAATAATTTTAATATTTTTATCATCACTCAATAGTGGTCGGATTTGTTTTTCATCACCGAATAATAAAAATTCGATATCATCACGTTCATTACGTGCTAATTCAACACCTTCAACTACTGATTCTGGTGCATCATCGCCACCCATGGCGTCTACTGCAAGTCTAATCATATTCCATACTCCCTTAATCAAAAGATGTGTTGTCATTTAAAGTTGTTAAATGTTTTACTAATTCTTGATTTTCATCAAGTTTTTTCCAGTTGTCATTATCCGTAACTTGTTTAGCTACGTCTTGAGCTGCACTTAAAATATTTAAATCAGCAATTGGGTCACCAACATGAAATGATGGTAATCCTGATTGTTGCTTACCTAGCACATCGCCCGGACCTCTTAATTCTAAATCTTTTTGAGAAATAAAGAAACCATCAGTCGAGGAACTCATAACGTTCATACGCTTAATTCCAACTTCATTTTTGGGATCTGCAATTAAAATACAATACGATTGTTGTGATCCCCGTCCAACTCGGCCACGCAATTGATGTAATTGAGCTAATCCAAAGTGATCGGCATCAAAAATCACCATCACACTAGCATTTGAAACATCAACTCCAACTTCCACAACCGTAGTTGAAACTAAAATTTGCGTCTGATTATCCTTAAAATCTTGCATGACTTTATTCTTTTCGTCATCATTCAATTTACCGTGCATTAAACCAACTTTGAATTCATTGCCAAAGTATTGTTGAAATTTTTCATAAGTTTCTGTCACATTTCGCATATCCATTACCTCTGATTCTTCAATCAAAGGGACAACGACATACGCTTGCTCATGGTTTTTTAAATGTTTATGTAGAAAATTAAGCATCGTTTTAGTCTGTGAATTTTTAATCCAGGTCGTTTTAATTGGCTTACGGCCACCTGGCAATTCATCAATAACAGAAACGTCCATTTCACCGTAAGCAGTAATTGATAATGTACGTGGAATTGGAGTTGCAGTCATTGATAAGACATTGGTAGCCTTTCCTTTTTCCCGCATTTTACGCCGTTGATTAACCCCAAATCGATGTTGTTCATCAATGACAGCTAACCCAAGATCTTTATACTTAACTTTATCTTGAAATAACGCATGTGTTCCAATGATTAAATTAATTGAACCATCTTTAATACGTGGTAATAACTGTTTTCTTGCCGATGCTGGCGTATCTCCCGTTAATAAAGCAACATTAACGTTTGTTCCTTCAAATAACTTAGCTAATCCATTAGCGTGTTGTTCTGCTAGAATTTCAGTAGGTGCCAACATGACAGCCTGTTTACCAGATAAAATGGTTGCTAAAATGGCAATCGCAGCAACCACGGTTTTTCCACTTCCTACATCACCTTGTAATAAGCGATTCATGGCATATGGACGATGCAAATCTGCTAAAATTTCATTTACCACGCGATCTTGGGCATTAGTCAATGCATATGGTAGACCTTCAATAAACGGCATTAGCGTTAATTTGTCGGCCATTACACGGGCATGGGGATCTTTATGATTATTAGTTTTAAGGGTTTGCATTTGCATCTGAAATAAGAAAAATTCGTTAAATTTAGCTGTTCTTAAAGCTGCTTTAACTTCATTACGGTCTTTGGGAAAGTGCATATCATGAATGACGGTTCTAAATGATTCTAATCTAAATTTATTAATTACCCATTTGGGAACAAAATCATCAATTACATCATAATATTCATCAAAGGCTTGTTGAATGATTTGCCGTAACGTTTTTTGAGTAATTTTGCTATTGACTGAATAAATGGCACTAAAATTTTTTTCATCACTTGGTTTCATTAATTTCATACCAGTTAATGCTTTGCTAGCTGTATTGAACTTACCATGAACCAGTACCTCTTGCCCGGTCTCTAATTGTTTCTTTAGCCATGTTTGATTAAAAAAAGTTACTGGAATCACATCATGACCAACTAACAAACGAACTGTTAGACGACTTTTACGTCGTCCATAAAATTGAACTGTCGGTTCAGCCGCAATTTCACCTTTAATAGTTACAGTTTGTTGATCAGCAATCTCATGAATGTTTTTTGGTGCAAAATCTTCATAACGAAAAGGAAAATAAGTTAATAAATCAAAAACCGTATGAATATCCAAATCAAAAAGAGCCTCTTGTTTTTTAGGTCCGACTCCATTTAAGACAGTCACTGAATCAGTTAAACTTTTCATATATATTCTCCTTTCTTTAGAAATTAAAAGAAAAAACTGCTAATCATTTACGATTAACAGTTTTTTGATGTTTTGTTATTCAACAGAGATAAGTAATGGATATACCGGTTGATCACCTTCGTGAACTTCAACTTCAAGTTCTGGATCAGCTTCCATCGCTGCTGATTCAATCTGATCTGCATCTGATTGGTTAGCACCTTCACCAAAAATAATGGTTACATTTTCACTGTCTTCGTCTAACATTTCTTTTAGCATTGAAATTGCAGCAGCATTCAAAGTATCTTCAATCACTTCGATTTTACCGTCAACAATTCCCATATAACTACCTTTTTTGATATCAAGACCATTAATCTTAGTATCACGAACGGCAGCGGTTACTTGACCACTTTTCACTGTATCTAGTGAATCATCCATTGCAGTTTGGTTGTCTTCAATTGAAGCAGCCGGATTGAATGAAAACATAGCCGTTAAACCTTGTTGAATCGTCTTAGTGTGAACAACCTTCATTGGAATATCTGTTAAACTTTCAGCTTGTTCAGCTGCTAAGAAAATATTCTTGTTGTTAGGCAACACAATTGCTTGTTTAGCATTTGAATTATTAACTGCATTAACAATGTCTTCAGTACTTGGGTTCATAGTTTGACCACCACTAATAATGTTGGTAACTCCAAGACTCTTAAATAACTTTTCTAAGCCCTTACCAGCAACTACTGAAATTACAGCCAATTCTTTTGGTTCTTCTTTTTCAGTATTAACTGGTTGGTTGTCAACTTCTTCATCACTTTCCATGATTTCTTCTTGTTGACTACGCATATTGTCAATTTTAATGCTAATCAAATCACCAAATTTTTGACCCCAGGTTAATACTTTACCTGGTTGTTCAGTATGCACATGAACTTTGGCAACTTCATCATCATTGATAACCAATAATGAATCACCTAATGGAGCTAAATAATTGTAAAAAGTATCATAATCAAATTCTTTTTCAACTTCCTTGCCTTTACCAAAGCGAACTGTCATTTGAGTACAATAACCAAATACGATGTCTTCCGGGTTTAACTGTCCTTGGGCACTTTCGTGATGGTCATTATTAACCATTTGATCCATTTTATTTGATTCTACGTTGAATTTTTCACGAACATCAGTTGAAGCTTCGCGACCATTTAAAATGTCATCAAAAGCTTCAAAGACAAATGTAAGGCCTTGTCCACCAGAATCAACTACTCCAACTTGTTTAAGGACTGGTAACAAGTCAGGAGTTAAAGCAAGTGCTTCTTGAGCCCCAGCTTTAATTGCGTCCATCACTTTTGCGCAATCATCAGTTTCTTCAGCTGCTTTGTGACCTGCGTTAGCAGCATATCTAACAACAGTTAGAATAGTTCCTTCAGTTGGCTTCATAACTGACTTGTAAGCAGTTTTTGCCCCTGCAGTAACTGCTGCGGCAAGCTCATGAGCATCTAGTGTATCTTTACCTTCGACATCTTTGGCAAATCCACGGAAAATCTGTGAGAGAATAACTCCAGAGTTTCCACGAGCTCCCATTAATAATCCCTTGGCTAAAGCAGAAGCTTTTCCCCCAACTGTATTTTCAGTTGAGTTAGCAACATACTTTGCACCACTAGCCATTGAAAGGCTCATATTTGTACCGGTATCACCATCTGGAACCGGAAAAACGTTTAATGAGTTAATAAACTCTGCATTATTTTTTAACACGACTGATGCAGCTTGAACCATTTGGTCGAACTCTTTAGTCGTAATCTTCGTTACTGGCACTATTATCCAATCTCCCTTTTAATTCAAACTAATTAATCGTTAATCACTTTTACGCCTTGAACGATTACATTAACTGCATCAGCTGTAACACCGAGCATTGATTCTAAATTGTATTTAACTTTATCTTGTACAGTACGTGATACTTCAGAAATTTTAGTACCGTAGCTAACAATGATATTAACGTCTACTTCAATCTTATTTTCGACTTGACGTACAACAACACCACGTGAATATGCATCTCTACGTAAAATTTCATTCATGTTATCTTTTAATTGATTTTTACTTGCCATACCGACAACACCATAGTTATCAGTTGCTGCACCACCAACAACGGTTGCAATAACATCATTATCAATGTTAATTGAGCCGTATTGAGTATTCATCTTAACAGCCATCGCGTATGCATCTCCTTAATTTATAAGTTAATATCGATACCTAATCTTACCATAATGGTAATTAAAACCAAAATTTTTATTACGATTGGGGTGTCAAGTACAAATACTTGAAAGAAAGATTGCATTTATAGCAGTTATATGCTAAATTTAGATATGTAGTTTAATACGTTTTAATTAAAAAATAAAAGGGAGGGATATTTTCATGGCAAAAGATGCATTAACAGGAAAAAGAACCCACTTTGGTAACCGTCGTTCACACGCTTTAAACTCTTCAAGAAGAAGTTGGAAGCCAAACCTTCAAAAGGTTCGTATTTTAGTAGATGGTAAACCAAAACGCGTTTGGTTGAGTGCTAGAACATTAAAATCTGGTAAATTCAAACGTGTATAATCTTTATACCGTTTAATTAGTTAATTAATTAAAAAAAGAAGCAATCACCTAAGTGATTGCTTCTTTTTTTGTTTATTTTTTAATCTTTACTTTGAATAACAGTTAAAATTCCCCTATCAAACGCAAAAGTCGCGGTATCTGACATAAATTCATTACTAGAAAATGATGTTGGTACTTTAACTTCATAATTATCTAAAGTATATTTTTCATCAAATAAAGTTAAATTGGTACTTTCCAAATTAACAAAGTCTAAATACTTCATACCAGTAACTTTAGTAATCTGGTGTTTACCAGGAATAAAAAATCTGACCCAGTTTTGTCGATCAATCATCGTGACTTTATTAACCAAGGCTTTAAACTCTGGCTTTTGCATCATTAAGATGTTAGTCATCAATTGATCTAAACGTCCACCAGAGAATCCATAAATCACGATTTCAGCCTCTGGATAATGTTTCATTACATATTGCAAGGCAATTTCAGTATCAGTATAATCCTTAATTGGATTAGATTGATGGATATCAGCAACTGTATCTTGAATTAGTTTAAATTCAACTTCATTAACTGAATCAAAGTCACCAACTGCTGCAATCGGTTTAATTCCCATTTTAATTAATTCTAAGGTACCACGATCAACCCCAATAAATGGTCCTGAAACTTTACCATCAACTAATTCAGTTGGCCATTCTGTTTTAGGACCACCAACTAACAAATTAATTTGATCCATAACTAGAAATCAGTTGCTTTTTTAATAGCTTGAATTCTTGCTGCAGGATCCTCAGCATCAAATACATAAGAACCAGCAACAGCGACATTAGCACCGGCTTCATAAGCCTTAACAACTGTCTTGTCGTTTACTCCACCATCAATTTCAATATCGAAATCAATATTATCTTTTTCATTTCTAATCCGGTTTAATTCAGCAATTTTTGAAATTGTTTCAGGAATGAATTTTTGACCACCAAAGCCAGGGTTAACTGTCATAACCAATACTTGATCAACCATGTATAAAATTGGTTCGATTAAACTAACTGGAGTACCTGGGTTAATAACAACTTCAGCTTTAACACCGCGTTTTTTAATCATTTGAAGTGCACGATGAATATGTTGAGTAGCTTCAACGTGAACTCCAATTAAATCAGCACCAGCATCGGCAAAAGTATCAATATAACGTTCTGGATTTTCAATCATCAAATGACAATCTAATTCCATATTGGTAATTGGACGAATTGCTTTAACCCAGTTTGGTCCATAAGAAATAGCAGGAACAAACATTCCATCCATAACGTCAATATGTAAAACTTCGGCTCCAGCCTTATCAACTTCTTCAATTGATTTTTGAAGATTTACGTAATCAGCACTTAAAATTGAAGGCGCAACTTTAATCATTTTTATTTCCCCTTTTTTCTTTTATAAATTATTTTTTGACTCTTAATTAATGCATATTGTTTGAGATAGTCATCATACCTACTCGTTAAAATTGTACCATTTTCGACACCTTTTTTCACAGCACAACCAGGCTCATTAATGTGCAAACATTCTCTAAACTTACATTCAGATGCCACACGAACAAACTCCGGAAAATAGTTCTTCAAATCATTTAATTGAATATTTGCCGATTCAAATGATGAAAATCCAGGCGTATCTGCAATAATTCCGCCATTTATAGTAATAAATGATACCTTACGAGTTGTATGTTTACCACGACTTAACGCCTTAGAAACTTCACCGGTTTCGAGATTCAAACTAGGATCTAAATGATTAAGTAAAGTTGATTTACCGGCTCCAGTTTGACCCATAATTACTGATTGTTTGTCTTTAACAAGATCTCGTAGTTCTTGATAATTTTCTTCCCGATTAGCTGAATAAATCACTTTATATCCAACTAATTTTTCATAATCAGCAGCTATCTTAGTAAAATGATCAACTTGTTTTTCCGAAACTAAATCTAATTTTGAAAAATAGATAATTGGCGTAATTTTTTCTTTTTCCAACGTTACAAGTTCTTTATCTAATAAAATTTCAGAAAAATCTGGTTCAATTACTGAAACAACTACGATTGCTTGATCAGTATTTGCAATTGGTGGCCGAACCAATTCGTTTTTCCGGGGTAATATTTTCAAAATGTAACCTTCATCACCATTAGTCACATCAAATTCAACTTCATCACCAACTAATGGTTTAATCATTTTCTTTCGAAAATTACCACGAGCACGAGTTCGATAGATTTGTCCATCAGAATTGACATCATAGAACCCGCTCAATGATTGGTAAATTTTACCTGTTTTCATAAATTCTCCTATTTAATTTTCTTGAATCCAGCGATGAAGAATCCATCTGATCCAAAATCATCTGGGAAAATCTTCAAATAATCTTCACGACGATCAGCTTTGATACCTAAAGCTGTTTGCACTTTAATTTCTTCAAATTCAGGATGCTTGTCTAAGAAAGCTTTCACCGTCTTAGAATTTTCTTGATTTAAAATTGTGCAAGTACTATATACTAGTTGCCCACCAACTTTAAGTTTAGGAGCTACTGCATCAAGAATTTCACCTTGAATTGTTGCTAATTGTTCAACATCTTCAATCGATTTTTCATATCTAATTTCTGGTTTACGTCTAATTAAACCTAATCCAGAACAAGGAGCATCAACTAAGATTTTATCAAAAACATCATCTTCATAAATATCATCAACTTTACGTGCATCACAGGCATGGACTTCAATATTTTCTTCTAGACCCATTCGTTCTGCATTTTCCATAATTTTGTGGAGTTTATTTTCATGTAAATCAAGTGCCACTACTAAACCAGTGGTTAAATGTTCTGCAATTTGAGTAGTCTTCCCACCAGGAGCAGCACAAGCATCAAGTACATAATCATCATCACCAATTGCCATTGATTGGACTGGTAACATCGCGCTTTCATCTTGGATAGTGTAGAAACCTTCTTTAAACAAAGCAGTATGAGCTGCGACACCTTTTTTAACTACTAAAGCATCCGCCGCCACTTCACTATCACGAACTTCAAAACCAATTCGTTCGAGTTCTTTAACTAACTCATCGCGTTGGATTTTCTTGATGTTGATCCGAATTGATTGATTGGCAGGTTGATTAATACTTTCTAAGATTGAGACGGTCTTTTCCTTACCGACTTGATTGTTCAATTGTTTAATAATCCAAGTGGGTACACTGTACTTGATAGATTGAGTATCAAGTGCGTTTTTACCTTTAATCTTAGGTAATCCTTCCCGGTCGATTTTGTGTAAGACTCCAGTAACTAATCGTCTAATCCCATCATGTCCTCTGAATTTGGCGATTTCAATTGATTCATCAAAGATTGCTCGATTAGGAACTTTGTCTAAATACTGCATTTGGTAGATAGCTGTATAAAGTAGTTCTTTTACCCAGTTCTTTAACTTACCGGGATGTTTTACCAAATTATTAACGTAGTATTCAAATGTTAACCGATGTTGGATAACTCCATACACGATATTAGTAAATAAACGCGTATCTTTTTCTGACATTTTAGTTGAATCAATTACGTTATTAATTTGAAGATTGGAATATGCCCCATCAGAAATACGTTCCAACGTTTTGACAGCTAAGTAACGGGGGTTTCTATTATTATCTTTCGTCAATGAATTGATCTCCTATCGCTAGTTTTTGATTTCCGTTCAAGAAATCTGTAATTGTCTTCTTGGGTTTTCCAGCTGGTTGTACCTCATTTAGTTGAAGCACAGTTCCATTTCCTGCTGCAATTTGTAGGGTATGTTTATCACGGTAAACAACTTGTCCCGGTTGCAACTCTGTCTTAGCATCCGCAACCGCATTTGCATTCCAAATCTTGAAACGTTTCCCACCGACAAAAGCATAAGCAATTGGATCTGGACGTAAAGCTCGAACCTTACAATCTAACATCCAGGCAGTTTGATTGAAATCAAGGACTTCTTCTTCCCGTTTAATGTTTGGTGAGAATACTACGTTACTTTCGTCTTGTTTAATTGGATTAATGTCACCTGTTGCAATCTTAGGCAATGTTTCCAATAGTAAGTCACGTCCAACAATACTTAACTTATCAAACATGCTAGCAGTATCGTCTTGATCTGTAATAGCAATAGCTTGTTGAGAAATGATATCACCTGCATCCATGGCTTTTACCATATACATAATCGTAATCCCAGTTTCAGCATCGCCATTCATAATTGAATATTGCACCGGTGCCCCACCCCGATACTTAGGTAATAATGACCCATGGACATTAACGGCCGCAATCTTTGCAGCGTTTAATAATTTAGTTGGTAAGAATTGCCCGTATGCAGCTGTAATAATAAAGTCTGGTTGCATATCAATCACTTTTTGCATTGCTTCGCTACCACTAAGCTTTTCTGGTTGAAATACTGGTAGATTCAAATCAACAGCTGCTTGTTTCACAGGAGTTGGTAAAATCTTCCGTTTTCTTCCAACGGGCCGGTCTGGTTGGGTAATAACTGCTAAAATGTTATATTTTTCGTTTAACGCTTGTAGAATTGGAACACTAAATTGAGGTGTTCCCATAAATACGATTGATTCCATGTGTTTTCTCCTTACATAAAGTTGACTGGTTCAGAGTCAATCGCAATCCGTAATCCTTTGCGACTCTCCTTTTGTGATCCTTGCAAAATATGTTCCAAGGCATCCGCTAAATGTTGATCAACTTTATATTTAATAATGATTTGATAATAGTATCGGTTTTTAATTCTGGCAATGGGACGTGGTGTTGGTCCTAAAATCATTGTCTTACTCGATAATTGTCCCTTTAAGTAATTCAAGATTTCATAAGACATCTTGGCTGCTTGGTCTTCTTTAGTGGAACTAACCGTGAGCTGAACCGTAAAAAAGTATGGTGCATATCCAGCCAAGTGACGTAGTTTCATTTCCCTTTTGTAAAAAGCTTCATAGTCTTGTCGCTTAACTAACTGAATAGCGTAGTGTTCCGGGTTAAACGTTTGAATAATAACTTTTCCTTCTTTATCCGCTCGCCCAGCCCGACCTGCAACTTGAGTCAATAAATCAAAGGTCCGCTCACTAGCACGAAAATCTGGTAAATCTAGTCCGGTATCGGCATTTAAAACACCTACTAACGTGACATTGGGGAAATCTAATCCTTTCGCAATCATTTGCGTTCCTAACAAGATATCCGCATCTTGATTACCAAACTCTCGTAAAATTCGTTCATGTGCACCTTTGCGTTTCGTCGTATCAACGTCCATCCGCAAGATTCTAGCATGCGGGAGTAATTGCTGTAACTCTTTTTCGACCTTTTCCGTTCCCGTCCCAAAGTAACGAATGTTATGACTATGGCAATTAGGACAAACATTGGGAATGGGTTCTTCGAAGCCGCAATAATGACATTTCATGGTATGACTATCTAAATGCATCGTTAATGAGATATCACAATTGGGACACATTAACACATGCCCACAATCTCGACACATCATGAATGAGGAAAATCCCCGTCGGTTCAACATTAAAACAATCTGTTCATGTTTAGCTAATTTTTCATTAATGCTACTAAGTAGTTCTTCGGAAAAGATATCACCAGTTTTAGAAACTTCTTGCGTCATATCCACAATTTCCACCTCTGGAAGCTTTTGCTGGTTCACACGTTGGGTTAAACGAATAAAGTGATAAACACCCTTTCCGGCCCGCGCACGCGATTCTAAAGATGGGGTCGCACTTCCTAGCACAACTGGGCAATGATGATACTTAGAACGCCAAATTGCCACGTCTCGTGTATGATAGCGGGGATTATCATCTTGTTTGTAACTAGTATCATGTTCTTCATCTAAAATAATGAGTCCAATATTTTGTAATGGTGCAAACACCGCCGAACGAGCTCCTACAACCACTTGGGCTTTTCCAGCCCGAATTCGACGCCATTCATCATACCGTTCCCCATTGGATAAGCCACTATGAAGGATTGCAACTTGATTACCAAAGCGATTTTTCACCCGGTTAACCATCTGTGGAGTTAAGGCGATTTCTGGTACTAACATTAAAGCCTGACGTCCCTCGTTTAAAGCGGTTTGAATATTTTGTAAATAAACTTCCGTCTTTCCAGACCCAGTAACTCCCTCGATTAGAAAGGTTTCTGATTTTCGCTTCTTAA
This sequence comes from Fructilactobacillus sp. Tb1, assembly GCF_050500285.1. Lineage (GTDB taxonomy): Bacteria > Bacillota > Bacilli > Lactobacillales > Lactobacillaceae > Fructilactobacillus. Next base: position 1,579,105 of record NZ_CP191377.1, read on the forward strand.
TGGCCTGATCAATCTCTAAAACTGCATTTTCTTGTTCTGTGGTTAAATGTTTCGGCTGATCTCGTACAATTTCATGTTTATATGGATTACGATACTTTTCTACTTGCAGTTTCTTAATCCAGCCCTTGGTAGCAAAGGCTTTAATTGCAGACGGCGAAACTCCTTCTTCAGCAACTAACTTTTTTTGAATTAATTTGTCAGTTGGATGGTCTTGTAAAACCGCTAACAAATGTTGTTGCGCTTTCGCGGTTTTACTCAACTTACTTTTAACATCCGCAAAATCAGTAATTTGATTTTGAATCGCTAATTCCGTCTTAGCTTTAGCTTCATTTTTCACGACATATTCAATATCCACGTCATGCGATTTTTGCAATGAAATTAACTGATTGATTTCCTTCTCAGTAAAATGTTTGTCATCTAATGGCGTGCTTAAATTTGGCGAAATTTTTTTATCTAGGATTGGATCCGTAAGCTGATGATTTTTCTTCACTACTTTAGCATATTTAGCCTTCATCACATTAGGAAGCATTGTTAATAAACAGCTAATTCGAAAAGCATAAGTCTTATCAGCTAGCCATTTTGATAATTCGAGTAACTCATCATCTAAAACCGGCTCAAAATCCATAACGGAGCTAATTTCTTTTAACTTAGATGTATCTTGATCAGTCACTGGTTCTAAGCCAACCACAAATCCTTCAATTTTGCGATTACCATTACCAAATGGCACAATTACTCGCATTCCTTTACTAAGCGTGTCTTGTAAATCAGCTGGAACTAGATAAGAATAAGGAGCATTAGTTTGCATGGTGGGAACATCTACAATAATATGAGCTATTTGCATCGATTCCCTCCTCTCTAGTTAAGTTGATCTTCAATCACTTGGATAATTTCTTGCGCAATTTGTTGTTTACTTTCAATTCCGGTTTGTCTGATAATTCCAGTTTTGTTGATCAGAGTAACTTGATTATCATCACTTCCAAAACCAATTTTTTGATTAGACACATCATTTAAAACAATCATATCTAAATGTTTTTTATTTAATTTATTTTCGGCATTCTTCTGGACATTGTTAGTTTCCGCAGCGAAGCCCACAATTAGTTGATTGGCTCGTATCACGTTAGCAACTAATTTCAAAATGTCAGCAGTCTTCTTAAGATGTAAAACTAGTTCATCACTATTTTCACTTTTTTTAATTTTTTGTGTAGCGACCGCAACTGGTTTGAAATCACTAACTGCAGCTGCCATAACTAAGACATCATTAGCTGGTAATTGCTGCATAATTGCATCCTTTAGTTCATCACTTGTTTTAACTTTAATAATTTTCATGTTTTGGGGATCTGCTAGATGTGAGTTAGCACTAATTAATGTAACATCTGCACCTTGTTGGGCTGCTACTTGAGCTAGCGCATATCCCATTTTTCCAGACGAACGATTAGAAATATAACGAACTGGATCGAGATCTTCAATTGTTCCCCCAGCCGTGATTAAAAAGTGTTTTCCTGTTAATGGTTTATCTTGCAAACTGATATTAATTGCATTAACAATCTCTTCCGGTTCCATCATTCGACCTTGGGCTGCATAACCTTCCGCTAACATACCGTATCCAGGATTCAAAATTGTAATGTGATTTGTTGCTAAAGTTTCGATGTTTTTTTTGGTCGCAAAATTATTCCACATGACATCATTCATGGCTGGAACGACATATTTAGGTGTTTCTGTTGCTAATAAAGTCGTTAATGCAAAATTATCCGCAATTCCTTGCGCCATTTTAGCAATGAAATCAGCGGATGCTGGGGCAATTACTGAAATATCAGCCCATTTTGCTAATTCAATGTGATCAATATTTTCCCCGTGATCAGAAAAACTGCTGTCAGAATAAACTCGATGTTTGCATAATGATGCAAACGTGAGTTTTGAGACAAATTTTTCGGCAAACGGTGTCATGACAACCCGTACCTCTGCCCCTTGTTTTTGGAAAAGACGTAACAAATAAACCGCTTTGTAAGCAGCAATACTTCCTGTCACATATAAAACAATTTTTTGATGCTTCATTACGTTCCTCCAACCGTTTTTAATATCTTAATTATACAATAATTTACCGTAAGATAAATAAAAACCACTACGCGAACGTAATGGTTTAAAGTTTATTTATTTGTGTTCTGGTTCAATTTTTAAAACGCCAGCAGCGATTTCTTCAAGAGCCATTCCAACTGACTTAACATTAACGTAATGTGCAAGCATTGGGGTAGCACCTTGGTCTAATTCTTCAGCACGCTTACTAGCAAGCATGATTAATGAATAACGTGAGTCCACGATTTCTAATAATTTATCAATTGATGGGTAAAGCATTAAATTTCATCTCCTAAACTTGAAAGATAATCTGGCATAACACGATTAACTTTTAATCTTTCACTTTTGACAACATCTTTAATTTGTTCAACAGCATTTTCAATTTTATCATTTACGATAGCATAATCATAGTTTTGCATCATACGAATTTCTTTTGAAGCTTTTTGGATCCGTTTATTGATAACTTCTAGGTCATCAGTCCCACGACCAACAAGTCGACTTCTTAATTCTTTAATGTCTGGTGGAGTTAAGAAAATAAACACACCATCAGGACAATTAGCACGCACTTGAAGTGCACCGTTAACTTCGATTTCTAGAAAAACGTCATGACCAGCATCAAGTTGTTGGTTAACGTAGTTTAATGGAGTTCCATAATAGTTATCAACATACTTGGCGTATTCAAGCATTTCACCATTCTTGATGTGTTCTTCAAATTGTTCCTTAGAAACAAAATAATAATCCACACCATTCTCTTCCCCTTCTCTAGGTTTCCGAGTAGTCATAGAGATTGAATAGTTAAAATCAACAGTTGGGTCTTCAAATAATGCTTTTCTAACAGTTCCTTTACCAACACCAGATGGTCCGGAAAGAACAATTAGCATTCCTCTTTTTGCCATGCAGACAGCTCCTTCAAATTTTACTTAGTACGAACATTATCGCTTTTTTAACTGTAATAATCAAGATATTTTATATTACATTTTAATGTTATTTAGCTTTTTCGTCATCAGCAAGCTTTAAAAGCTCTTCCGCATGCTCAACCGCAAGTTTAGTTACAGTGGTTCCGGCTAACATCCGCGCTAATTCCTCAACTCGTGCTTGACCGTTAATCAATTGCACACTAGTTTCAGTCCGATTATCAGAATCAACGTGCTTTGAAATATAATACTGATGATCAGCCATGGCGGCCACCTGTGGTAGATGTGTAATACATAGTGCTTGCGACTTAATACTAATATGATGGATTTTTTCAGCAATTGCTTGCGCAACTCGACCAGAAACCCCGGTATCTACTTCATCAAAAATAATTGAAGTTACCCCTTGCAACTTAGAAAAAATGGTCTTCAAAGCTAACATAATCCGGGAAAGTTCCCCACCAGAAGCAATTTTAGCCAATGGTTGCATAGCTTCTCCAGGATTAGTGCGAATATAGAATTCCACGGTTTCAATTCCATTTTTACTAAACTTATCCTTCGGTAAATCAGTAAATCGAACTTCAAACTCCGTTTTATCCATATAAAGATCTGCTAATTGTTGTTGAATTTTTTCTTTTAATTTATCGGCACCATGATGTCTAATCTCACTAAGTTTTTTTCCAAGCTGATTAAGTTTAGTAATACAATCTGCTAACTGAGTTTCTAAATCTGTTCCACTATTTTCCTCAGCCTTCATATCATGTAATTCCACTGAAATTTTTTCATAATATTTTAAAATCTGTTGAATAGAATCGCCATATTTATGTTTTAACTCATAAATCGTACTTAATCGAGCTTCAACCTCTTCTAACCGATTGGGATCAAATTCTAAACTATCCATTTGATTAGAAATTTCTTTACTGGCATCTTGTAACATATAAAAGGCACTTTTAATATTTTCTGAAATTGATTTAAATTCATCATCCAATCGTTCAATATCTTCAATTGAACTCATTGCATCACCAATCATATCAATGGGACTAATATTATCGTCACCTTCAATATTAGCAAGTGCTGAATTCAAATTTTGATTAATCGTTTGAAAATTATTAAGTCGATCTCGCTCTGCGACGAGTTGTTCTTCTTCGCCATCAACTAAATCTTCATTTTCAATCTCGTTAACTTGATACTGTAACATATCAAGGCGTTGAGCCCATTCTTTTTCATTTTGATTTTTATTCGCTAATTGTTTCTTTAATTTAAGATATAAATCATATTGGTCCTGGTATTGAGATAACACATCTTTTAATTTCGTCCCAATAAATTCATCTAATAAAAAAATGTGCTTATCACTTTGCATTAAAGTTTGATGTTCATTTTGGCCATAAATATCAACTAGTGTTTCACCAATCTTTTTCAAAGTACTAGTGTTAACCAGCATCCCGTTAACCCGACAAATATTGCGACCATTTTTAAATAATTCACGTTGTAAAATAACGCTATCATCATCGTGATCAATCCCAAATTCATCCAATTTTGCAGCCGTAGTTCCGCCTTTAGGAATATCAAACAATCCTTGAAGTACGGATTTGTTAGCCCCAGTTCTGATGAAATGTTGTGAACCACGTCCACCAGCAAGCAAGCCAACAGCATCGATAATAATTGATTTTCCGGCACCAGTTTCACCGGTTAGAGCCGTCATACCAGATTCAAAATTAATTGATAATTGGTCAATGATTGCAAAATCTTTAATCGAGATCTCTTTTAACAAAACGATGCCCCCTAACTAATTATTTAAACTCTTATAGGCTGAATCTTGCACTTCTTTGATAGATACATCGGGATCAATGCTAGGGTTATCGGTTGATTTTAGGTGAACTAAAAATTCAACATTTCCTTCTCCACCTTTAATTGGTGAGAAATCTAAGCCTAAGACAGAAAAACCAGCATCAATCGCAAAGCCAATGACCTTATTGATAACATCGTAGTGCACTTTACTATCACGAACAATTCCATGTTTACCGACGTTTTCACGACCAGCTTCAAATTGCGGTTTAATCAAAGCTACTACTTCACCATTGGGTTTCAAAATATGCTTCAATGGTTCCAAAATTAAATGAAGTGAAATAAATGATACATCGATGGAAGCGAAATCTGGTAATCCATCTTCGAAATCTTCTGGTTTACTGTAACGGAAGTTAGTGTTTTCCATTACATGTACTCGAGGATCATTCCGCAATTTCCAGACAAGTTGATTAGTACCAACATCTAGGGCATAACTCATCTTAGCGCCATTTTGCAACATTACATCCGTAAAACCACCAGTTGATGATCCAATATCAAGAACCGTTTTGCCATCGACAGAGATCCCAAAGCTCTTTAAAGCTTTAGCTAGTTTAAGACCTCCACGACTAACATAAGGCATTACATTTCCTTTTAAATGAAGCTTAGTTTCAACTGGAATCTTAACTCCTGGTTTATCCAATCGTTCTTCGTTTTTACCTAATACATCACCAGCCATCACAGCTCGCTTAGCTTGTTCACGACTATCAAACAAACCTTGTTTAACTAATAAAACATCTACTCTTTCTTTTTCTACTGCCATATTATCCTTTTCCTAATTGAAAATACGTTAAAAATGATTTTAATAAATCAATTGATTGAGCATTTTCTAAGTTTTCTAATGCTTTCAAACTATCTGTAACAGTTTCACTTAATTTTTCTCTAGCACCATTCATGCCTAATAAATTAACATAAGTATTTTTGTCTACGTCTTCATGATCACTTTCAGTTGGTGCATCTAAAATATCATCATAGATTTGAAAAGCAACTCCAAAATTCCACGCAAAATCTGATAATGATTTACGATCAATATCATTAACTCCTGCCATTACAGCACCAGCTAAAATACAATAATGGAATAATTCTCCAGTCTTTTTGCGATCTAAATTTTGTAATCCAGCTAAGTCAAGGGTCCGGTCTTCGAACGAAACATCAATTACTTGCCCCTCAACCATTCCATGAGGACCGGCGGCATTAGCTAATAATGAAACTAATGTAATCCGTTGTTCTGCAGGAAGTTGATTATCAGCTAACCATTCAAATGCCAACGTTAATAAACCATCACCAGCTAACGTAGCAATATCATCACCAAATTTTTTATGGTTAGATGGTTTTCCACGGCGGGTATCACTATCATCCATCGCTGGTAAGTCATCATGAATTAATGAATAAGTGTGCAATAATTCAACTGCACTACTAACTTTAATTAATTCATCTGTGATTTGAATGCCATAGGACTGCAAAACTGCTAATACTAATAACGGACGGAGTCTTTTTCCCCCAGCCATTAATGAATATTCCATCGAATCATCCAATAATTTAACGTTGGAAGCTTTTTCAATTCCACTTTGTAAAATTTGATCAATTTTAGGTAGATATTCAGCTTTAAATTGTTGTAATACTTGTTTATTGGCATTCATTAGAATGGTAAATCTCCATTATTAGATTTAGCTTGGTCTTGGGCTTCGTATCCTTTATCACGTTTAAATGGAACTTCCTCGCCATCAGGATTAACCATCTTCGTTAAAGTGTTTTCCGCATTTTCTAATGTTTTTTGCATTGCTTGGCTTAATTTAATTCCGGTTTGGAATTCAGTTAAGGCTTTTTCTAGCGGAACATCTCCACTTTGTAATTCATTTACGATTCGTTCTAATTGAGCCATGTTTTCTTCAAATGAAGCACTTTTTTCTACCATTATTTTTCACTCTCCTGGTTTATTTTAGTAATATCAGCTTGGATATTACCACCACTTAAATCAACAGTAATTGTTTCTCCGACTTTAACGTCACTTACATTTTTTACGATGTGATTATCAGCACTTTTAACCATTCCATATCCACGCGCCATAATTTTTAAGGGACTCAAATGGTCTAAAGCATCAACTTTATTACTAAGCTGCTCTTGTTTTGTCACAAAAACTGCTTTCATATGTTGTTTTAAATTAGCATTTAAATATTCGAGTTGTTTTTGTTTAGCATCAACTAAATTACGTGGTGATGCTCCGCTTAAACGACTACGTAGTAAGGATAATCTACTATCTTTTTGATTCATTTGGTTCTTGAAAGCATTGGTTAATTGATCTGCTAATAAATCAACTTGCTGGCTGTATGATTCATAAAGTCGGCTAGGATCTTTGAATACATAACTTTGTTGTAAATGTTCCAATTTTTGTTGATCCATTTTGATAATGTTACGCATAGCATTTTCTAAACCATTTTGTAAATTGCGGATGTTCGCAATTACGTCTGCTAATTCAGGTGATGCAATTACCCCTGCTTGTGTCGGAGTTGAGGCTCGTTTGTCAGCTACTAAATCAGCAATGGTGTTATCAGTTTGATGCCCAACGGAAGAAATCACAGGAATTTTGCTATTGTAAATTGCCTTAGCGACTACTTCTTCGTTGAATGGCCATAAATCTTCAATTGATCCTCCACCACGACCAATAATTAAGGTATCAAAATCACCATTTTGATTAACCTTCTCAATTTGATTAGCAATTTCCTGTGCTGCACCTTCACCCTGTACAGCAGCTGGATAAAGTACTACTTGAATATGGGGATCTCGTTTACGTACTGCATCGATAATATCCCGAATAACTGCCCCACTTTGAGAAGTAACGACCGCAATTCGTTTGGGGTACTTAGGAATTGGTTGTTTATGATTTTCATCAAACATTCCTTCGGCATAAAGCTTCTTTTTTAGTTGTTCATAAGCTAAATAAAGATTACCTACACCATCAGGCTGCATTGATTCCACATAAATTTGATATTGACCACTTTTTGCAAAAGACGTTACTCGACCTGTAATCAGAACCTTCATACCTTCTTCGGGTTCAAATTTAACCTTAGCAAACGCACCTTTCCACATTACCGCACTAATTACAGATTGGTCATCTTTAATGACAAAATATTGATGGCCTGGGCGCTTACGCCAGTTTGATAATTCACCAGTTAAATAAACTTTACTTAAATATGGGTCATTTTCAAATTTTTTATGAATATATTGATTTAAGGCGGTAACCGTTAAATAATCATGATCCATTTTTATAGACTCCATTCACACATTTCGACTGTTTGTTGCATTAAAGTTGCAATTGTCATTGGACCAACTCCACCAGGAACTGGTGTAATATAGCCAATTTTGCTCGTTTCGGGGTTGTAATTAACATCCCCGACTAACTTACCGTTTTCATCTAAGTTTTGACCTACGTCGATTACGTAAGCACCTGGCTTGAAATCTCCGTCAGTTAACATGTTAGATTTTCCAACAGCGGAAACCACTACATCAGCATCACGTGTGTAGTCTTTTAAATTCTTAGTATGACTATGCACGTCAGTAACGGTTGCATTAGCATTTAACATTAATGCCAACATTGGCTTTCCAACAATTGAACTACGACCAACAATGACAACTTTGGCACCATCAAGGTTAACATTATATTTTTCTAATAGTGTCATAATCCCTTTTGGAGTACATGCCACTGGGTATTTTTTATCTAAATTTAAGAATAAATTACCCACGTTGATCGGATGAAATCCATCAACATCTTTTTCTGGTTTAATAGTTTCAATCACTTTTTGTTCATCGATATGAGCTGGAAGCGGAGCTTGAACTAAAATTCCGTTCACTGCAGAATCATTATTCAATGATTTAATCGTATCAATTAAAGTTGCTTCACTCACATCAGCTGGAAAAGTCTTCATGATTGAATTAATACCTAATTCAACAGCTTTCTTTTCTTTCATATGTACATATCTTTGACTAGCTTGATTATCTCCAACTAAAATAACAGCTAATCCTGGTGTGACACCTTTTTTAGCAAGTTCTTCTACCTTAGCTTTGGTAGCTGCGTTAACTTCTTTAGCGACTTTACGTCCGTCGATCATTTCTACCATGGTTAATTCCTCACAATTCGTAATATTAATATCTCAATTTTAGCATATTCAGATATTAAACACCTTTATAAAACAAAAAAGAACCCTATTCAGGGTTCTTTTTCATATTCTTATCTAGAATGGCATTAATAAAGTTACTTGATTTTTCATCACTAAATTTCTTAGCTAATTCAAGTGCTTCGTTAATTGCAACTTTGTCAGGAACATCTTCTTCAAAGTCCATTTCATAAATTCCCAGTTCAAGAATGATTAAATCAGATTTGTTCAAACGACTAATTGTCCATTTTGAATCCAAAAATGATTTGATAATTTCATCGATTTTTTCTTTATTATCTTTAACACCGTTAACTAATTCTTTATAGTATTCAGGTGCGACTGCTGATTCATCATCAGTGAGATATTTGAAGAAATCATCTAAATCCATTTCATCATTACTGTGCATTGCGAATAAAGTTTGAAATGCATATTCTCTAATTTGGTGTCTGTTAGTTTTCACTTTTTTCTCCATCATTATCGAACAAGCTATCAGTATCAACCTTAGTAGCCTTTTCAGGAACTACTCCCTCAACATGAACGTTGACGTCATCAACATGCAAGTCAGTCATGAAAAGTAATTGTTGTTTAACTTGATCTTGAATTTGAAGTGCTACTTTAGGAACTGAAACACCATAATCAAGGTAAACATAGACATCAACGTCTAAGTTATCGTTATCATTAAATGCTAATTTAACACCATGACTGCGTTCTTTTCTACCAAATAGTCCTTGGACACTTGAAGAAATAGTTCCGCGCATTTTGTTAACACCATCAACATCAGTTGTAGCAATGCTAGTAATCACTTCAATAACGTTTGGCGCTACTTTAATGTTACCTAAATCATCTTTTTTATTATCTAAAGTAATAAATTGTTCTTCTGTTGCCATTTTCATAGCCTCCAATTCAAGAATAATTAATTGTTATTTACTTTCCTTATCACGTGAGATGTAAGTACCATCAGTAGTATTGATGATTAACTTGTCACCTTCATTTACGAAGAAAGGAACTTGTAAAGTAACACCAGTGCTCATAGTAGCTGGTTTTGAACCACCTGAAGCAGTATCACCTTTGATACCAGGTTCAGTAGCAGCAACTTCAAGACTTACAGTTTTTGGTAATTCAATTCCAAGAGTTTCACCCTTGTATTGCATAATTTGAACTTCCATGTTTGGTTGTAAGTATTTCATTGCTTCTTCACAAGCTTCACGAGGAATAGTAATTTGATCATAAGTATCATTATCCATGAATACTAAACCATTACCATCATCGTAAAGGTATTGCATCTTCATAGTGTTGATTTCAGCCTTTTCCATTTTGGCACCAGAACGGAAAGTCTTTTCTTGAACAGCACCAGTTCTTAAGTTCTTTAGTTTAGTACGAACAAAAGCTCCACCCTTACCAGGTTTAACGTGTTGGAATTCAAGAATCTTCCAGATTGCGTTATCAACTTCGATAGTCAATCCGTTTTTAAATTTTGCAGTAGAAATAGCCATAATAAAGCCCCCTATATTTACTATCAATCATATCAATTATAACTAGCTTAAATCAAGTGAAATAGCTAATTGCATAAAAAAAGACTCACGGTTAAGCGAGTCTCAAATTTTTATTTACTTATTTGCAGTTTCAGCTTCTGGGTAAACAGAAACTTGACGTTTGTCTCTTCCTAAACGTTCGAAACGAACGACACCATCGGCAAGTGCGAATAAAGTATCATCTGAACCACGTTTAACGTTAACACCTGGGTAGATGTGAGTTCCACGTTGTCTGTAAATGATTGAACCAGTTGTAACAGTTGAACCATCAGCAGCCTTAGTTCCTAAACGACGACCAGCTGAGTCACGACCGTTAGATGATGAACCACCGGTTTTATGGTGAGAGAAGAATTGTAAGTCCATTTTAAGCATGTGCGATACACCTCCATATTAAAAATTATTGTATCTTAATGTATTTGTCATATTGCTTTGCAATATCACGCATACCATTTTCAAAGCATAATAATAATGTTTGTACTTGAATGTTATTTAAATCTGCATCCTTAATGGTTACAGCTAAATATCCACCATTTTCAACATCTTGATCAACCAATGGATTAATCCCAGCAACCTGAGTTAAACCATTAATAGTTGATATCGAAAGCACTGAAACAGCAGCACAGACAATATCATGCCCATATTCTCCAGAATCAGCATGACCAGATAATGAAAATCCAGTAATGAGATCATTTTGAGAATTAAACTTTGCTTTAATCATAAGAATTAAGCGTTAATTTTTTCAATCTTAACTTTAGTGTAAGGTTGACGGTGACCTTTTTTAGAAGTTGAACCCTTCTTAGGCTTGTAACGGAAGATAGTAATCTTCTTTTGTTTACCTTGTTTTTCAACAGATCCTTCAACTGAAGCACCGTCTACTAATGGAGTACCAACTTTAGTGTTATCCCCACCAACTAAAACAACTTGGTCAAAAGTTACTTTGTCACCTGCAGCTGCATCTAATTTTTCAACGAAAATAGATTCACCTTCAGAAACTTTGTATTGCTTTCCACCTGTAACGATAATTGCGTACATGTACATGCACCTCCTTAAAATAATATGCTTAGACTCGCCATAACTGAGCGCCTTTCGGACTTAATACTCAGAATGTGCGGTTGTAGCTGTGAGAGCTCACAAGTACAACATAGTTATTTTATCTGACATTAGCATAAAAGTCAAATAAAAAAAGATAAATGCTAAAAGCATTTATCTTTGATATGTCGCAGGAGAGATTCGAACTCTCGACCTACGGTTTAGAAGACCGTTGCTCTATCCAGCTGGGCTACTGCGACATATAGTTCTTTTACAGAACATAAATTATTATATGAATTATACGTCGCTAAGTCAATAGCAAATTTAGATAAGTTTCAGATCTTTTTCAATTTTTTCTAAAAAAGCTGTTTGAATTTCAGCATCAGTAAAGCCAAAATCAGTCTCAGCCCACTTAAATAGTAAAACCCAGGCATGTCTAAACGAAGTGTCATTTTTTTCATAATAGGCTTTTAATAGCATATTTTGAATTGAAAGAAATAACGTATCTAGTTGTGATTTGTCATCCTTATTTAAAATAGCAAGTCGTTTGGTTTCATCTTCTGATAACCGCAATTTATCATTCCAATTACAAATACTCGAAATTAAGATGAAATCACGCATCACAACTACAAAAGCATTCAGGCGTTCTTCTTTAGTAGAAGATGTAATTCCGTCTATCTTAGTATCATCTAGTCCACACAATTCTGCTAATTCCCCTAAATGAATGTTCAAAGACACCATTACAGCTGGTAAATGTTGATTTTCTTTCCAGACTAATTGACGTTTAGTGTCTAGCTTCCGATATAAATTAATTGTTTGATTACACATTGCTTCGATATTCAAAAAATCATCTCCATTGATTTACTAATGTTTCAATTTGATTAATTTCACTTGGATGTTCAACTAAATTAAACCAATTCGTATTTAATTTGTTTCTAAACCAAGTTAATTGGCGTTTAGCATAGTGCCTTGAATCTAGCTTAATTTCATCTATTGTATCAGATAAACTTTGATTTGCATTAAAGTACGCATCAAATTCACGATAACCAATTCCTTTGCTAGCTGGATTATTCATCCCACCATGACTAAATAACCATTTATTTTCTTGTAGCAATCCCTCATCCATCATCAAATCAACTCGCTGATTAATTCGTTGATATAGTAATTTACGATCACAATTTAGGCCAATCACTAAAGCATCATATTGCGGTTCAAAGTTTTGTTGTTCAGAAAATTTATGCCCTGTTACTTCACAGACTTCTAATGCTCGAATTATCTTACGTGAGTTAGCTGCTGGAATTTTTTCAGCAGCTACTGGATCAATCTTATTTAATTTATCCCACATTTGTTCACTAGAAGTATCCGCTAATTCTTGTTCTAAGTTAGCTTTAACTTTCTCATCAGAGCTGTTTTCACCACCAAGAGCAAGTCCATTAATCAAAGCTTGAATATAATATCCTGTTCCACCAGCAATGATTGGTAACTTACCACGATTACTAATATTATCAATTAACTTTCCAGCGTCATGAACAAAATCAACTACACCATTTTCTTGATCTACATCTTTAGTATCAATTAGGTAATGTGGTATTCCGTTTTGTTCTTTCGGTAAGGTTTTTGCGGTACCAATATCAAGCTTTCGATAAATTTGTAACGAATCTCCAGAAATCACTTCACCATTGTATTTTTTTGCTAATTTGATGGCCAAAGCACTTTTTCCCACTGCTGTTGGTCCAACAATAATTAATATTTTTTTCATCGTTATTCCTAACTTAATTCATAGTTGATACTGGATATATTAACGCAAATAACGCATAATAAACAAGTAAATAATAATATGGAGGTTGTTCATTATGCATAAATTTGGTAAAGGTTTTGCTACTGGTGTAGCTACCATGATTGGTGTAACTGCTGGAGTTTTATTCTCATTTAAAAAAGCAGTCGTAGAACCAATTGAATCTCAAGAAAAGAAAGCTGAAGATAACCGTAAAAAGTCATTAAGAAAATCTGGTTCTTCACACTTAGGTTAATAAACAAAAAAATAAGAGCTCTTAAGAGCTCTTATTTTTTTAGCCTTTTTTCACTTTTCCATCCCATTTTTGGTAACCTTCATCCAAAATTGAAATATTTTTAAAGCCTTTTTTATTTAAAAATTTAGCAGCTCTCATACTAAGCGTCTTAGTTTGGTCATATAAATATACAGGCAAATCAGGACGTAATTCAGTATAAAAGTTTTTAAATGTTGAATAAGGGATATTTCTGGCACCCATAATATGACCATTTTTAAATGCGTTTGGTTCACGAAGATCAATTACTTGTGCCTTTCTAATTCCTTCTCTAAATTCTTCTTCTGAAAGAAATTTAGCATATCTTTTTGTTCTGAAGACATTAAAATAATGTACAGCAGCCCAAAGAGCAATGATAATAACAATTACTAATAAAAACATAGTAATTGAGTTTAAGAAACTAGCCAATTAATTCCACCCCATTCGTTTTAGTTATTTTTATCTGAATTGTAATGCCATTGAAGCCGCACCGATAACACCGGCGTCGTTTCCAAGTTCAGCTAATTTAATCTTAGTAGAATTTCTAACTGATGGGAAGGCATTTTCTTGGAAGTATTTAGTTGTTGGTTGTAACAAAGTGTTACCGGCGTTAGAAACACCACCACCAATAATGATACTTGCAGGGTTTAATGTGTTACCAATCATTGAAAGTGCAAGACCTAAGTAGAAACATACACGATCAACAACTTGGTTTGCTAAGATATCACCGTTGTCTGCAAGGTAAAATACTAATTTTGAAGTGATTTTTTCGTCACCATCATCAATAAGTTCTTTTAGACGTGAAGTACCATTGAATTTCTTAGCCATATCTTCAGCAACACGAACAATTCCAGTAGCTGAAGCATATGTTTCAAGACAACCTTTTTTACCACAAGTACATAGGTATCCATCTGGTTGAACAGCAATATGACCAATTTCACCGGCTCCACCATTTACACCATGAAGTAATTTACCGTTAGCGATAACACCACCACCAACACCAGTACCTAGAGTAGCAAAGACAACGTCGTCTTCAGCACTTCCGGCACCCTTCCAGTATTCACCTAATGATGCAACATTAGCATCATTATCAAGGTCAAATGGTAATCCTAATCCCTTTTGGATTTGTTCACGAATTGGTTGAGTAGTCTTCCAGTTCAAGTTAAAAGCTTCTGAAACAGTACCGTTAGCACGATCAACTGCACCAGGAGTTCCCATACCAATACCAATAAAATCAGCAGTAGTCTTACCTGAATCTTCGATATGTTGAGCAATTGACTTGATAATATTAGGAACAATATGACTTCCTTCATCACTAATATCAGTCAAAATTCTCCATTTTTCTAAGACTTCACCATCTTCATTTAGAAAAGCCATTTTAGTAGTTGTACCACCTAAATCGATACCAATTAAATTCTTTGACATAACTATAAACCTCCAGTGTCATTTTGTTGCTTTAATTTATTTTCTTCTATTTTGTGTTCGTGAGTTAAAACTAACTTGGCAGAAACAAATTCTTTATTAGAAATAACCTTTGCTTCATGTAGATGATCTAGTTCTAAAGCCATAACTTCAATATCCCAGATTCTTTTTCCTACATAAACGTATGTTCCAAATCTCTTTAAAAGCTGTTGTACATCATATAAATTTTTCATATACAGTTATCATCCTAAAATAAATTACTTATTTGTGTCAACGATTCAAACCAATATAGTACATTATTATTATACCAAGAATTAAAGCGTTTGCATAAATAATTATACTTTTTTTATTTAAAGTTTTAAATCCCTTAATTCCAATTATCATACTAATCAAATATCCGCCAAGTAACCCACCAATATGCCCAATCAAACTAACATTTGGCATAAAAATATCCATAACGAAATTTAACACAATAAATAGCAAACAAGTTTTGCCATAATTTTGGATAAAAGGATCATTTTTTAGTTTTAAATATAAGACTGCAAATGCTCCAAATAAACCAAATATTGATGTGCTGCTTCCAGCGGATATTCCGTTTTCAAAAGCAAAACTCATTAGATTACCCATTATTCCAGAACCAATAAAAATTATCAAGAATTTTAAATGTCCAAAATAAAGTTCAATAATGCGACCAAAATAATACAAAACAATCAGATTCAAAATCAAATGTTGATAGCCAATGTGAATAAAGATTGGCGTAATTAATCTCCACCACTCGCCTGCTTTAATCAATGGATTATATTCAGCACCAAAGTGCAATAAAATAGCACTATTTTCAGTACCACCTGCACAAGTCATAACGACAAAATATAATACCATGATAGAAACTAATCCATACGTAATGAATGGAATGTTTTTAATTTTTCGCATCATTATTCGACCTCAATAATTAAACGTTGAATTGGGATATCTGTAATTTCTAATTTCCATTCTGAATCAATTAATTGAAAATGTCTAACTAAACTAATCGTTTTCCCAAGATAGTCGCTTAAATAGCGATCATAAAAACCACCGCCATAACCAATTCGTTGATTGTTATTTTTAGAAAACGCTACTCCTGGAACAATAATTAAATCTATTTTATTTTTGGCGATTACTTTTGCATTATCATTGGGTTCTAAAATCCCAAAATTGCTAAGAATTAGTGACTCTAGATTTTCAAATTCAAAAAATTCCATTTTATGATGTGGGAAAGTCTTCGGAATAAGCATTGTCTTCCCTTCAGACAGTCCTTTTTCAATAATAGGCATTGTATCTAGTTCCATGTTAGTACTCATTGTAACAGCAATTATCTTTGCTGCTTGCCATTCTGATGAGTTAAATAGTTGTTGGTACAATTTCCCATGATTTGAACCAGCATTTTTCATCAATTCAAACATTTGTTGTCGTATTTCATTTTTCATTTTTATTATCCTAAATAAAAAAGATTTTGAGCACAAGGCTCAAAATCTTTATTTTGTTTCGCGATGTAAAGTTGCTTTTCTTTCACGAGGGCAGTACTTTGTTAATTCTAAACGATCGGGGTTGTTACGACGATTTTTAGAAGTTAAGTAATTGCGTTCGTGGCATTCAGTACATTCTAATGTAATGTGTACACGCATGGTAAATACCTCCAAACAGATGCTTTTTTAATTTATCAATAATAACATAAACAATCATAACACCTTTTACTAAAAAATTCTAGCGATTAATGCAAATAATGTTAATTATTTTTACTTGACGCTATTTTGGAGCGTGTTCAACGTCTTTCCAATATGCATTTAAGATATCAGCAGCTAGTTGAGCATTATTACCAGCAGATTCTGGAAGGTTTGGCATTGACAAAGCAATTACTACATGTGGATTTTTATAAGGTGCCATTGCAATCATACTTAAAGTAGCAGTTTCATTTCCATCATAGAAAGTTTGCGCTGTACCAGTTTTAGCAGAAATAGATGGCTTAATTTCATTAGTTGTCATCCCAGTACGATAAGGACTAGTTCCATGCACAACTTGATACATACCTTGTAAAATAACATTTCTTTGTGCTTCAGTAAATGGAACTTTACTCAATACTTGAGGACGAATTGTTTCCTTAATTGCACCTAGTTTACTGTTATCTTTAGTGTTACCTCGGATATTTTGAACTAGTTGTGGTTTCAAACGATAACCACCATTAGCAATAATTGAAACATATTGAGCTAATTGAATTGTTGTATATCCATCGTAGTTACCATATGATTCATCCAGTGCTTTACCAATATTAGCAAATCCAGATGGACCTTGGATACCAGCTGATTCACCTGGTAAATCAATTCCAGTTTTAACTCCTAATCCAAATTGTTTGAAATTATTTCTTAAGGTATCAAAAATAGCAGGATTCATATTTAATGGTGCACCAGGGACATACTTATATCCAGCTTCTTTCATAGCCAATTGCATCATATAAGAGTTAGAAGAATCTTCTAAGGCATCTTGTGCTGTCAATTGAATATCATGTGCACCAGTAGGATTAAACCATGAAGATTTAGTTCCTCCACCATTTTTAATTGGTTGATCGGTTTGAACACTGTTTTCAGGAGTAATAATTCCCTTCATCAATGCACCAAGTTCCATAGCTGGTTTAACTACTGATCCCATAGTAATTGGTCGACTAATTACCCCCATATCATTTTGGGTGATTTTATTGGTCTTAGGATCACGATCCACACCTGCCATTCCAATTACGGCACCAGTATATGGATTCATTGCAACGGCATATGTCCCAGTACCATAACCACCAGCTTGATCTTTTCTTACTATTTTTTGCAAATCATTTTGGAATTTAGAATTAATCGTAAGTTGTAAGTTATCTCCAGCTTTTCCAGGATATTTAACCATTTGTGAAATGATTTGATTACTACTACTTACTTTAACGTTAGTTTGTGATTTAGATCCCTTTAAAATTGGTTCATATTGAGATTCAAGATCACTAATTCCAACTGATTCATTTTGAGAATAACCTTGTGCAAGCAAACTATTTACACGATCTTCAGGAAGTCCTGATTTATTTGATGAAACTGAACCAGTAACTGTTTGAACCTCTTTACCCTCAGGATAATTTCTTACCCAGTTACTTCCAACTTCAACCCCAGGTAATTCTGACTGATGTTCACCGACTAATGATAGTTCTTTTGCAGAAACCTTATTATATTTGATATAAGTCGTTGAAAGTGTATATGCTCCACTCATAGAATTGAAAATTGCAGCTGCATTTTTCATTTTATTTGTAATGGGAACAATATCTCCGGCAACAAACTTTTTAATTTCTTCAGCTTGCACTTTATCAGGACTCATACTTGAAGCCCCATTAATTTGCTTTTCAGCATTAGCACTATTAGAAGTGTTAGCTAAATAATATTGGGCTATTTGTTTTTTATTTAAATGATTAGTAGGTACAGTTATGTAATCACCTAATTGAGTTGCTGTTTGATACATATCTTTAGAAGATACGCTTGGCAATCTAGTATAAGTAATTGCACGTTGACTTTCGTTTCCAACCATTAACTTACCCGTGGAATCATAAATTTTACCACGTGGTACATTTCCATATTTTGTATAGTTATTATTTTGACTTACTGTTGACTTAAAATAATTTCCTTGAATAATTTGTAAGTCAGCTAATTTCCAAATTAAAACAATAAATAATAATCCAACTACAAAGAAAATCAAATTCAAACGAAACGGAATTGTATTCGCTTCATTTGATTGTCTTGTAGAACGCGTTCTCTTTTTGAAAAATCTTCCAAAAAAGTTCCCCACAACAGTTACCCCTTTTTAATCATATTTTGATATTAAGTTAATGACTTTATTTAAACAATTACGTTCATTATCCCATTATAAACATGGTTCCGCAATATCCATAAACTAAAATTAAGTAAAATTAAAAAAGATGTTAGACAAAATGTCCAACATCTTTTTCTAACTATTTAACACTTAAAATTTCAACATGCATTACGCCGTCAGGAATTTCAATATCAACTTTTTGACCAACTTTATGACCTAAAAGACCACGAGCAATTGGTGAATCGTTTGATACTTTACCAGCAAGTGGATCAGCTTCTGCTGCCCCAACAATTTGGTATTCTTCTGGTTCTTCGTCAGGTAATTCTTTAAATGAAACAGTCTTACCAACACTAACTTCATCAGTATCTGTGTTCAAATCATCAACGATTTGAGCAAATTGAAGCATGTGTTCAACCGTATTGATACGACTTTCAAGTAATGCTTGTTCATTTTTAGCTGATTTGTATTCAGAGTTTTCTGACAAATCACCATAACTTCTAGCAATCTTAATTTGTTCAATTACGTGTGGACGTTGATTTGTTTTTAAATCTTCAAGTTCTTGTTCAAGTTTAACTTGACCGTCTTTGGTCATTGGATATACTTTTTCTTCAGCCATTTTAGCACCTCATTATTTTATTCAATCTAAAATCTATCATTAAAAGCGAAATTTATCAAATAAAATCACTAATAATCTATCACAGAAGTTTCACTATCTGTTCCAAGAATTGATTGAACCTTGGTTGCTAATAGATCAATAGCAACTTCATTCTTACCACCACGGGGAATAATGATATCAGCATAGCGCTTCGTTGGTTCAACAAATTGATGATACATTGGACGTACAGTTGATAAATATTGTTGAATAATTGAATCAACAGAACGACCACGTTCTACTGTATCACGTTGGATTCGACGAATTAAACGAATGTCATCATCCGTATCAACGAAAACTTTAATGTCCATCATGTCACGAAGACGTGGATCATTCAAAATCAAGATTCCTTCTAAGATAATAACATCAGTTGGTTCTTGAGTTTGAGTTTCTTTACTACGGTTAGATACAGTGTAATCATAAACAGGTTTTTGAATTGTTTTATAATTCAACAAGTCTTGTAACTGTTGTACTAATAAATCATCATCAAAAGCATCTGGATGATCATAATTTTGCTTACGACGTTCTTCCATCGTCTTATGTGATTGATCTTTATAGTACGAATCCTGTTGCAAAATACTAATTGAATGACCTAATAATCGTTGCAAGATTGATTTACTAACAGTAGTTTTCCCACTACTTGATCCACCAGTTACACCAATAATAATAGGACGCTTTTTGGTTGTCATTTCTAAGATTTCCCCTTTTACTTAAAAACTATCTAATTTCTACATCAAGTTCATCTTGAAGATATTTGGTAATCTTAGCAATTGCTTTGTTTACTACTTCATCTTTAAGAGTTTCTTTGGCATCTTCAAATGTTAATGAATATGCTAATGATTTTTTACCTTCTGGAACATGTTCTCCATCGTAAACATCGAATAATGTGACATTCTTCAAGAATGCACCACCGCGACGTTTGATAATATCATAAATTTGTTCATTTGTAACATCATCATTAACTAACATAGCCATATCACGACTAATACTTGGGTATGGGCTTACTTGTTTGTATTGTTGATCATTCTTCTTAGCATCCACTAATTTATCTAAATCAAGTTCGAATACGAAAGTTGGTTTGATTTTGAATTCTTTGGCAGTCGTTGGATGTACTTGACCAACAAAACCAATAACTTCATCACCAAGTTTGATTAAGGCAGTCCGACCTGGATGCATTTCTTTGATTGCATCAGTTCCTTCATATGAAATTTCATCAGCTAATGATAAAGTTTCAAGGTATTTAGCAACAATTCCTTTCATCCCAAAGAAATCCATTTTAGTGGCTTTTTGGTTCCAAGTTGATTGAATCAATGAACCTGAAACAGCACCAGCAATATGTTCTACTTCAGTTGGACGAACTTCATCCGCTTCTCTAAAGAAAACTCGACCTTGTTCGAAGAATGGGACATCTTCCACCCCACGAGCTTGATTGTATGAAATATCATTCAATAGTCCAGAAATCAAATTCATACGGAGAACAGCATGATCATTAGTCATTGGCCATTGCAAATTAGTTTCATTACTATCATTCAATAGGAACATTTTAGCTTTAGCTTCAGTAGTTAATGAATATGAAATGGCATGAGTTAATCCTTCACCAAGTAAAACTTTACGTGATTTACGGATTAATTGTTGCTTAGGAGTGAAACTACCTTCAGTAGTAACTGTCACTGGTAAAGTTACAGGAATGTTGTCATATCCGTAGATACGGGCAACTTCTTCAATTAAATCAGCGTCAATCTTAATGTCCCAACATCTTGTAGGTACAGTAACTAACATTTCATTGTCCTTAGTTTCTACTGAGAAACCTAAGCGATTGAAGATTGAAATAATTTCTTTTTCACTTAAATCAGTACCTAAAACATGGTTAATACGATTAGCTGAGATAGCAATTGTAACTGGTTTAACAATTTCGTCACTTCCAGCAACTACCCCAAGACTTGCTTTACCATTGGCCAATTCTTGTACCAAACCAGCAGCATAGTTTAAGGCATTTTCCACGTTACCTTTATCTACTCCACGTTCAAACCGTTGTGAAGCATCTGTATGAAGCAATTCTTTTTGAGCCATCTTACGAGTAGCAACCGGTTCAAAGACTCCTGCTTCAATTACGATATCAGTAGTATCGGCAGTAACGCGGGTATCGTGACCACCCATTAATCCGGCAAGCGCAACAGGCTTTTCACCATCTGCAATTACCACATCAACTGGTGATAATTCACGTTCTTCTTCATCAAGAGTGGTAATTTTTTCACCATTTTTAGCCCGACGAACGCGTAAATCACCATCTGCAATCTCACTTAAATCATAAGCATGCAATGGTTGACCAAGTTTCATCATAACTAAGTTAGTAATATCAACAACATTGTTAATTGGTTTGATACCTAAGTTCCAAAGCTTAATTTGTAACCAAAGTGGACTAGTTTTAACTTCCACATTTTTAATCACTTTTAATTTGTAAATTGGAGCTAAATCTTCATCAGCATTTGCTTTTACATCTGCTTTAGATTCAACGTTACCTAATTCTTTGGCAGCAGTTTCATCAAAATTAACTTTTTGATCAAATACGGCTGCTAAATCATAAACAGCACCACGTAAACTCAACATATCTCCTCGGTTAGGGGTAACATCTAAGTCAATTAATGGATCATTCATGCCTAAATAATCAAACACTGGAGTACCTAATTCAGCATCTTCAGGTAAAAAGTAGATTCCATCTTTCCATTCATCAGGAACGATATCTTTAGGGAAACCAATTTCATCAAGGCCACAAAGCATCCCGTTAGATTGAACTCCACGCATCTTTGCTTTCTTAATCTTAATGTTGCCGCCCACACGAGCACCAGGGAGTGCCACAATTACTTTTTTGCCTACTTCAACGTTCGGAGCACCACACACGATTTGTGATGGTTCGTCTTCACCAACATCAATTTGGCAAATATTCAAATGTCCAGCATCGGGATGCTTTTCAAATGAAAGAATTTTACCAACCACAATCTTTTTAAGTCCATCGCTACGTTTAGAAACTGAATCAACTTCAACTGAAGTTCTTTCAATTTTTTCACCAAGTTCTTCTGGAGAAAGATTGATGTCTAAATAATCTTTAAGCCAATCATATGATAATAACATTTCGTTCCTCCTAATTAATCAAATTGTGATAAGAAGCGTAAATCGTCAAGGTAGAAATCACGGATATCATTAACCCCGTATTTCAACATTGCAAAACGATCGGGACCAACACCAAAGGCAAATCCACCGTATTCTTTAGGATCAACACCGGCCATTTTAAGGACGTTAGGATGAACCATCCCGGCACCTAATACTTCAATCCAGCCAGAACCCTTACATACGTCACAACCTTTACCACCACAGTTCATACAAGTGATATCTGCTTCAACTGAAGGTTCAGTGAATGGGAAATAACTTGGACGAAGACGAACTTGGAATTTGTCACCAAACAATTTGTGGGTCATTACTTCCAAAGTACCCTTCAAGTCAGCCATCGTGATGTGTTTGTCAATCATAATTCCTTCAACTTGATGGAATTGATGAGAGTGAGTAGGATCATCAGTATCACGTCTAAATACGACACCTGGAGAAATCATCTTCAAAGGACCTTTGCTGAAGTCGTGTTTTTCTAAAGTACGAGCTTGCATTGGTGAAGTATGCGTTCTCATCAAGATTTCTTTAGTGATGTAGAAAGTATCTTGCATATCACGGGCAGGATGATCTTTAGGTAAATTCATCATTTCAAAATTGTAATGATCTTCTTCAACTTCTGGACCACTTAAAACTTGGTAACCCATTCCAATAAAGATATCTTCAATTTCATCAATAATTTGTTGGATAACATGCGGATGACCTAAAGCAACGTTGTTACCGGGTAAAGTAACATCCACCTTTTCTGCTGCTAATTTAGCGTTTAATTTAGCAGTTTCAAGTTCCTCTTGTTTAGTTGAAATTGCAGTAGCCAATTCATCACGAATCGTGTTAGCAAAACTACCAACCACTGGTCTTTCTTCAACAGGAAGTGTTGAAATACCACGTAATGCTTGTGTAATAGGTCCTTTTTTACCTAATAGTTTGACCCGAATTTCGTTTAAAGCTTTGACATCAGTTGAAGCTTTAATTTCGTTCAAACCATTTTGTTTGATTGTTTCTAAATCTTCTCTTAAACCCACGACAAAATCCCCCTTTTTTCCAATAAAAAAAGCCTCTCCCTATAGCAGGGACGAAGCTTCGCGTTACCACCCAAATTCACACGAATCCGTGTGCACTCTTAGGATGGATAACGACATCAATCGGACATTTTTAATTAGTTTATTTATGTCTACTTCTTCAAAAGCGAATTCAGCCACATGGATTTTTCTCAGCAAACCAATCTCTCTGTATTAGCGCAGCCTACTACTTCTTTTTTCACAGTAGTTACTAAAAGTATAAAACATATTACTGCCACGGTCAAACCTATTTATCACCGTCACACCATTTATCAGCCCAGCCATGAACAGCTGTCATAATTGGTTGTAAATCCTTACCTTTTTCAGTTAATTCATACTTAATTAATGATGATTCATCGGATGTCTTACGGGCAATAATATCCCATTCTCGTAATTCTTTTAATCTAGCAGTTAGTACTCGATCACTACATCCGTCAATTTTATTAGCAATCTCACCAAAACGAAGTGATCCACCAATTAAGAGTGATTCAATAATTACTCCGTTCCATTTCTTACCTAGAATAGAAAATGCTTCTTCAAATTTTGAGCAAAGGCATTCTCCATCATCTTTGATTATTTTTTTGTTTGCCATCATAATCACGACCTATTCTTTTTTCTTGCTATTTTTATTGTTCAATAAATTTTTAAATCTTAGTTCAACGGGTGACATAAATTCATTTACAGCAGCGTAATCATCTACTAACGAAACAATCACACTTTCCATGTATTTTGGTCGTGCTAGGGTTAATCCCCACATGTGCTTCAAAATAATGTCTTCTTCTTTAGGAGTAAGTTCAGTAATGTTTCTAGCATTTCTCAATGCTACTCGCGGATGCATATAAGCATGTGATCCAATATCAAATTTGGTAGTTCTCCAATCATAGTAAAATAAATCATGAAGTAGTCCACCCCGAGCAGCAGCTCGATAATCTAGATGCATTCGTTTTGCAATTAAATAACTAACATACGAAACGTAGATGCAATGTTTTAATCTAGTTGAATGGTGATGTTGTGTATAACCTGCTAATTGCTTCACTTCATCAGAGTTTAACAGGTCAGAGATACAAGCCATAAACTCCGGATCATTCTTCCAAGCATTTGCTTTCATTCTTTTATCCTCGAACTATTTCATAATTCGAAACATAATCACGGCTGCTGCAATTGCAACATTCAATGATTCTGCTTTTCCCTTAATCGGAATGTAAAGATTATTAGTTGTTTCCTTTAATAAGTCTTTGTTCATTCCGTTTCCTTCATTACCCATAATTAAAGCAAATTCAGACATTGGTTTAATGTCTTCATAATTAAGCGCGTCTGGATTTAATTCTGTCCCATAAATTGGCGTATTTTGGGCTTTCAACTTTGCAATCACAGTTTGCAATGGAGACTTTACCAAATTAACGTGATATTGACTTCCTTGCATGGCTCTCTGTACCTTACTATTATACTGGCTAGAAGTTCCGTCACCAAATATAACGCCTGTAAAACCAGCAGCATCAGCTGTTCGAACCATTGTTCCAATATTACCTGGATCTTGCACGTCATCTAATAGTAACCAGGCTCCACTTAGTTCGACATCATCTAAGCCTTGATTGTCAATTTTGCAAAGTGCAAAGATGCCTTGGGTCGTAGAGGTTGATGCAATTTCGTCAGCAATCTCATCTGAAATCGAAACTACGTCAAATCCCTTTAAATCACTACCATGCTCCAAATATTGATCATCAGTAGTAAAAATAGTAACGATTTCTGACTTAGGCAAATTATTGATAGCTTCTTGGACTAGATGCCAGCTTTCAATTAAATATTGGTCAGCTTTTTTTCTCCCTTTAGCTGTTTCTAGTTTTTTTAATTCTTTAACTTTTTTATTTTGTTTAGATGCAATTCGTTCCATTTGGTTTCTTCCTCAAAATATTTTATTCTAAATATAATAGTACCACATCAATTTAAAAGAAAGGATAAATACTCATGAAGACCTATTTGATTTTAATTCGTGGAAAAGTACAAGGAGTTGGTTTCCGTCATACAACTTGTTTATTTGCTAATGAATTGCATGTAACGGGTACAATTGAAAATTTACCAAATGGTGAGGTTAAGATTATTGCACAAGGAACTATCAATCTTTTAAGAACTTTTATTGATAAACTTCATCATTTTCCTAATCCACGGGCACGAATATCCCATATCTATGTTAGGTTAGCTGATTTTGATAAACATTATGATAGTTTTAAAGTTAAATTTTAACGCAGTTCGATTGCAGTAACCACCGCATTAGTTTAGTATTATAACTATGATTTCATAGTTAGGAGTTTATTAATGAAAAACAGAAAAAAACTTGGTTTAGTCGCAATGGCTGGACTAGCTGCTCTTACCCTCTCTGGGTGTGTTCAGCAAGATTCACATGGTAATCCTTACGGGATTGTTTATGACTACTTAGCAGTACCTGGACAACACGTGATGGACTGGCTTGCAAAATATGTTGGTGGTTACGGATGGTCATTGATTGCTATTACAGTAATCGTACGATGTCTTTTACTTCCAGTCATGATTAGTCAATTGAAAAAATCAACAATCATGCAAGAAAAAATGGCGTTAGTTAAACCACAAATGACTAAGATTCAAAGTTTGCTAAAGAAAGCCAAAACACAAGAAGAACAAATGGCATTAAATGTGCAAATGATGAAGTTATACAAAGATAACAATATCAGTATGACTGGTGGAATTGGTTGTTTACCACTTCTTATTCAAATGCCAATCTTTGCTGCCTTGTATGAAGCCATTCGTTACTCTCCAGAATTATCTCATACTGTTTTTATGGGTATTCAATTAGGACAAAAGAGTATTTTACTTGCTGTTCTTTCATTGATTGTTTATGCCGTTCAAGGTTACCTTTCAGTAATCGGAATGCCTAAAGCCCAACGGAAACAAATGGGAGCAATGATGATTATCTCTCCTGTCATGATTTTCTTCGTATCACTATCATCACCTGCCGGATTAGGAATCTACTTCTTCATCGGTGGTTTGTTCGCAATCATTCAACAATTAATTGTTAATGCTATTCGTCCACGAATCATTAAACAAATTCAAGAAGAAGCTAAGAAAAATCCTCCTAAGGTAATTGTTCCTGAATCAGTTGAAGAAACTGAAAAAGCTATTGAAGCCGAAGAAATTAAAGATGATCAACCAGTAATTGATAACGAAAATCATAATCGTAATGCCAATAAACAACGTCATCATCAAGATGATTAATAAAAAATAAGCTAGGAACTATTTCCTAGCTTATTTTTTTACGCTAATTTCGCATAAACAAAAACACGCTAACCGAAGTTAACGTGCTAATGAAAAATTAGTTTTTGTTATCACCCATACCAATAAGTTCCAATAAAATTTGGAAAATGTTTAGGATATCAAGGTAAATACTTAATGCACCCATTGTACTGTATTTTTGTAATTGTTCTTCACTATCAACAGAATCTGCAAAACGTTTTACGCTTTGAGTATCGTAAATAATGAAAACAGCAAAAATAACTAACATTACAAGATCCATTAAAATATATAAACCAGGAATGTGTAAGAACATTGATACAACACTTAAGATGATTGCAGCTAAAAGTCCCCACATCAAGTAGGCACCAAAACCAATAAAATCACGTTTAGTGTTATTAGCGTAAAATGTAAGTCCCGCAAACATAATTGCAGTTCCAAGCATTGCTAATCCAACAGTTCGTGCATTGTAATAAATAAGTACTGGACTCAATGAAACTCCAAATAGAATTGTCATTAAGTAGTAAATAGTATTAGTGGTTGATGCACTTGTATTTTCATCACTAACTGAGCGACTTAATGCAAACATCAATCCTAAAGCAACAACAAGGATAATTAATGATGTTCCCATTCCCATTGACATAACCCATTTTGTCATGAAAACAGCCATCAAAGTCATGATTACTCCTGTAATAGCTAATCCTGCGCAAACTTTTTGATAAGTTTTAGCAACTAGACGGTTAGCCATTTCAGCAGTATTTCCATAAATTTCACCATTCATAAAAATATCTTCCTTTCAAATCTATAATATACAATCTAAATTGTAACACGATTAAATTATAAAACATAGCGGACACTACACGTAGTAGGATTCTTATAGAATTTTTAAGTATAAAAAAAGAACCCCGAAAACCCATGGTGTTTTCAAAGTTCTATTTTTTAATTAGTTGTTCTTTTTAGCAACTACTTCTTTTCCATCGTAGAAGCCACAACTTGGACATACGTAATGTGACTTACGTAATTCTCCACAGTTAGGACATGCACTCATGCCAGGAACAGTCAATTTGATGTGTCCACGACGCATATCTCTTCTAGCTTTTGAAGTTTTTCTCTTTGGTACAGCCATTAATAATAACCTCCCTTATTAATTAATTTCCACTAGTGAATTTTTAAGCCTTGTCATCATCTTTAGAATAGAAATTCTTAAGATCCGCAAGACGTGGATCAACTTTAGTTGTTTCCTCCTCTTGATGATTAAAATCATCTTCGGAAATAACTTCCCAGTCATTTCCAGATGGCATTGATTTACCATCTTGTTCCTCAGGAGAAAGAACCTGCATTGGAATGTTAATAATAACATTATCCGCTACAGCTTTATCAAAATCAATTGTATCATCATCTTCATCAACTTTGATTACCACAGTATCTTCATCATAACGATTCAATGCTGCTTTAGTATTCACGTAAACTTCGTTAATATCGAAATCTAAGTCCAAGTCGACAGGATCCAATGATCTTGATGAAGGAACAGTAACACTTCCTTTAACGTGTGCATCGATAATGACATCGCCATTATCTGAAATAGCAGATACTTCCACGTTAAACGGAGTTGCATCTAAAATAACATCAGGATAACGTTCCATTAAGTCTGATTTCAAATCAAGCTTATCACTTTCTTCGAACGGACTTTTTTTGTATCCTTGAAGTTTTTCAAAAGACCACTTCATAAAAACAACCTCCAATGCAACAATCCAATTATACTTATATCTAAAAGCTATGTCAAGGTAATTTCCTTGATAGCTAATTTTATTTATTAATTATAACAGGAAACCGGTATAAGTCTTGTTGCTTATGCAAAATCATTCCAGTTAATAAACCGGATTTACATTCTAAATAATCTTCCTTTTCAAAAACTGACTTGTCAACTTTTGAAATTAACGGAAGTTCGAGCTCCTTCTTTACTTGACGTAAATAAGCCTGCCCTTTTTTTGTCATTCCTAATATTCTAATATTATCCTGACTTGTATCAATTTGTGCTTGAGTAATTTTGAATAAAACATATACACACAAACGTTGTAACCTGGTATAAGTATATCGTTTACTCTTCACTAATTCGATGAATTCAGCAAAATTTTGAGCTTTGATCGCTGACTTTTTAAATAAATACTCTAGCCCATCAGACATTTGATAGACATTATGCAATTCAGCTAATGAGCTTTGATTAATTTCATATTTTAAATATGGCCAAAAATCATCCCAAAACATTGGTTTTAATTCATCAGGATTGAAAGATGATTGCGGCATAAATTTAGTGAAATTTGAATTGCCGGACTTAATCGCCTTTCGAATTGATTTACCACTTGAGATAGTTTGCATCAATTCGTTATCATTATGATCGCTTTCACGTCTGATAATGGGAACTAATTCTAAATTAGATTTTAATTTTTTAGCCGCTTGTGCGTACCAAAAGCCAAGAGTGTCATTGGGAGATACCAAATTAACTCCATGATTATCTAAAAAGAATTTTCGAAATGTTTCAGGATAACTTTCTTGGTAGTTTTTAAATTCATCTGCATCCGTCTTAATTTCTAAAGTTTTAAACTCATTAAAATTAATTTCAGGATGTTCACTACCAAAAGATAGCCAGGAACATTTTAACGCATCAACTAATTTAACTGCTTGATCAGCAAAAATACTAGCTGGTTGAACAGCTGATTGAATCGGCAACTCAATTACAAGATCGACACCATTTTCCAAAGCCATTTGGGATCTCGTCCATTTGTCAAAAATAGCTGGTTCCCCTCGCTGAGTCCAGTTACTACTCATTACAACAACTGTAACATCTGCACCAGTTGCTGCTTGAGCGCTTTGCAATTGAAATAAGTGACCATTATGAAATGGATCATATTCAGTTATTATTCCAACCGCTTTTAATGTCATTATTAGCCCTTCTTACAAGCAAAAAACCATCTCGTGGTCGTATCATCAATTTCTTTGTTTCCAAAGTCAGCAGTCACTTTAACATCCTTAAAGCCAGCCTTAGTTAGAACTGCTTGATATTCTTCTACTGGATAAGTCCGTTCAAAATGAGTTTCTGAATATTCATCATAACCTTCAATTTCAGTATTGTAACTGAAAAAGGTCAAGTCATGTTCTACTGAATGCGGAAATTCTCCAATGTAAGTAGTCCACATAAATGCATGATCTTCATCATGGAAATTATACATGTATCCAGGATACTTCACATCGGTTTGATAAGGTGTAATCACATCAAACAAAAAAGTTCCTTCATCATTAAGATGTTGATCAACTTCATTAAACATGGTTTGAACTTCTTCAATATCACCTAAGTAACAAATTGAATCGTCAAAACAAGTAATGACGTCAAACTTACCTAATTCACTCAAATCAAGCATGTTTTCATTTAATAAAGGAGTATCCCCAAAGCCAGCTTCATTCAGATGTTCATTAGCAATCGCTAGCATATCATCGGATAAATCAGCACCAATCGCATTATATCCAGCTTGTTTCATTAGAACTAGTAAACGCCCTGTCCCACAAGCTAGATCTAATATTTCATCAGTTTTCTTAATATTATTGCTTACAAAGTCAATCCATTTATCATATAAATCATTATCAAATAATTGATCATAAAAAGTGGCAAACTCAGTATAAATCATCTTTAATCCTCAGTAATCCATGCTGAAACATCAACTGGTTTGGCATCAGCCCAAAGTTTTTCAAGGTTATAGAATTCACGAGTTTCAGTTTTAAAGATATGAACAATTACGTCACCTAAATCCATAAGAATCCAGTTAGATTTATCTTTTCCTTCAAAATGAAGAATTTTAACACCATCTTCTTCAAGATGATCTTCAATATTGTTAGCAATCGCTTTAACTTGACGTTCTAAACTTGCATCCATTAAGACAAAGTAACGACCCATAACACTCAATTCTTCAATATTTAATACAACGATATCGTTTGCACGACGTTCGTCAGCTGCTTTAACAACAGTTTCTAATACTTTTTGGTTATCCATGTTTTCTCCTATTTAAGTCCTGCAACAATCGCATTGTAAGCCACAATAGCGGCTGGATAAATTGCTTTATTTTTGCCAATCAAAAATTTCATTGTGTTTTCATTTTGGTAAATAACCCCTTGCCACAAATTCTCATGCGTAATATCACGGGCTTCTTGGACTCCTTCAAAATCACGAGCTGGTTCAATAAAATCAGCCATATATGTGATTTGTGCGTATTTATCCATATCTGGTGCACCAATTGTATGATATTTAACGGCATTCAAGATTCGGGCATCGTTAATGCCTAATTCAGCTTGAATCAAAAGATAACCAACGTAACCATGCCAAATGGCTTTCCCATAATTTAATAAATCTGGATCAAGATGATGATCAACAATCACTTTGATAAAGTCTTCGTTGGGACGTTGTTTAGCATAATCATGAACTAAGCCAGCTAAACCCGCAATTTCTGGATCCACATCATTTTCCTTGGCTAACTCAATGGCAGTTTGTTCAACTCGTAAACAGTGTTGAAATCTTTCGTCATTAAGATGTTTTTGCATTTCCGTAAGAATCTCATCACGATTCATTTTTGCATACTTGGTGTAATTATATTTAAATTCATTCATATAGATGATGCTCCTTAATATAATTTAATACTTGGTCTGGAACTAGATATTTTAAATTTTGGTGGCGCTTAACGGAATTTCTTACAAAAGTAGAAGAAATTTCAATGTATGGGGAATCAATCCACCGAACTGGATATTCCGTTTCCATACTAGTACCAACCCGTTTAACTCCCACAAAAGTTACCAATTTTAATAATTCATTGATACGATACCATTTTGGTAAATAAGCAACCATATCACCGCCAATAATAAAGTAATAATCTATTTCTGAATGATTATGGGTTAATTGCGTCAATGTATCAAAAGAATAGCTTTTACCACCCCGATCAACTTCAATTGTCGTTAACTCAAATTTGGAGTTATCCGCAATTGCTAGTTTGATCATGTTGACTCGATCAGCTGCATCAATCGCATCTTTATGATCAACATGTGGTGGAAGATAATCTGGCATAAATAGTACCTTATCAAGGTGTAACTGTGATAAAGCCTGTTCTGCCATTACTAGGTGGCCTAAGTGAATTGGATTAAACGTTCCACCTAAAATACCAATTTTTTTTCGTCCCATAGTTACTATTTCCTATAAACTGAAAACGCCAGTTGAAATGTCACGATGTTTAGGGTTTGATGATTCATCAAACAATAACACAGTATTACCAATTGTTTGTACAACATTGATATCACTATTACTCTCAATGAAATTCTTCACATCGTCAGTATCAACATCAGCACTTTGTTGAATGCTGATTTTAACTAATTCACGATTATCGACTGCTTGGCTAACTTCTCTAAGCCAAACTTCATTTAAACCATTTTTACCTACTGAAAAAATAGGACGTAAACGGTTTGCGTTCGCACGTAAAAATCTTTTTTGTTTCCCTGTTAATTTCATAATTTCTCCTTAAAACATTGCTTTTCTAATTAAAACAGAAACACCTTTTGGTGCCCATCCAGCAACTACTGAACCTTTTGGAACAGTAATCCAGCCTAAACCTTCGATAACTAAGTCACAAGTATCTTGAACTTTAAATTCATGCCGTTGAAGTGGCACAACGTTTTCTTTCCCCATTGGTGGATTTAATAATTCACCAGCGTGTTTTTCGAAGAATTCGTCAGCATTTTCTGTCTTAGTCCGATGAATCATTAAGTTATTATCAACGTAGACGGTAAATCCAGCTTTTGGTCCCTTAACGTAATCAAAACGACCAATTGCACCTAAGAATAAAGTCTGACCATCATGTAATTGATAAACTTTTGGTTTAATTCGTTTTTGTGGGGATACATATTTTAAATCTTTGGGTGATAAATAATGAGCCATTTGGCTATCATGGATAACCCCTGGGGTATCAATCAAATCATGACCATCATCTAACGGAATTTTAATCATATCTAAAGTAGTTCCAGGAAATTTAGAAGTTGTAATAACTTGTTCTTGTCCTGAAACTTGATGAATAATTTGATTAATTAAAGTTGATTTTCCAACGTTAGTAACTCCAACCACATAAACATCACGATCTTTTTGATGTTCTTGAATTGCTTTAAGCAAATCATCAACAGAACGATTAGTTTTTGCAGAAACTAATTCAATATCAATTGGTTTAATTCCAGCTTTGTTAACCATTTGGCGAAGCCAGTCTTTTACTTTAGATTCTTTAAATGATGATGGAAGCAAATCAACTTTGTTTCCTACCAACATAATCGGGTTATTTCCAACAAAACGTTGAATCCCTGGAATGATGCTTCCATTAACATCAAAAATATCAACCACATAAACCACTAATGAATCAGTATCGCCAATTTTACCTAGTAATCGAAGAAATTCATCATCTGAAACATTCACTGGTTGGATTTCATTGTAATGACGAAGTCTAAAACAACGTTGACAATATAATTCCCCAGATTCAAGTCCCTTTTCGATTGCAGACTTTGGTGTATATCCAACTTTTTCTTTATCAGTATCTTGGATTAAAGCTCCACAACCAATACAATAAAGTTTTTCGTCTAAAATTTGTTTAATATCGTTATTTTCTACCATTAATCAATGTCTTCTTTCCAATTCATATCCGGATATTTCTTTTTAAGCATCTTAAATACTAATGACTCAAGAAAACGATTCACTCGAGTTGGTAGCATATCAGTTTTTACTAATGGTTTAACCCAAATGCTCTTTACATGACAGTTATTAGCTGCCCAAACATCAGTCATTAATTGATCACCAACCATTACTACTTGGCTAGGTTTTAAATTAAAACGTTTCAATGTTTGTTTAATTCCACGGTTAAGTGGTTTTAATGCATGTGCAACAAATGGAATGTTCAAATCCTCAACTGCAATGCTAACTCGTTTAGGATTGTTGTTAGAAACTACGATAACACTAATTCCATTTTCTTTCATAAAGGTAATCCATTCAACAATCTGAGCAGTTCCAATTGAATTATTCCAAGGAATTAATGTATTATCTAGATCGGTTAAAATCGTATCAATTCCATTTTTCTTAAGTCTTTCTGGTGAAATGTGATATAAACTTTCAACCATCCATGTTGGTTTAAAAGCATCTAACATAACAACCCTTCTTCCTATTATATATAATTGCTTACTTCATTTTAAATCATTTAAGCTTTAAATTGGGAGTTATTGAAGAAAAAAACTTCCACCAAGAAATTTGATGGAAGTTTTTAATGTTTTAATTAAAGAGCTTTTTTAGCTTGTTCTACTAAAGCTGCAAATGCTTCAGCATCGTTAACAGCTAAGTCAGCTAACATTTTACGGTTCATGTCGATGTTAGCTAATTTCAAACCATGCATAAGCTTGCTGTAACTAATGTCATTAATTCTAGCAGCTGCATTGATTCTAGTGATCCAAATTTTTCTGAAGTTACCTTTGTTGTTACGACGATCACGGAAAGCGTAAGTACGTGACTTCATTACTTGGTCTTTAGCAGTTTTGAAAAGACGATGTTTAGCACCGCGGTATCCCTTAGCTAATTTAAGAATACGTTTACGACGGTTACGTGTGGCTGTTCCACCTTTTACTCGTGGCATATTAAAATCCCCCTATGATTAAATTATTTTTTTAATAGTTCGCTGTAAGTTTTGTTCCAGATACTACTGATCATATGTGTACCACGTAAATGTCTACGTTGTTTCTTAGTCTTACCGTGGAAACGGTGACTAGTGAAAGCGTGGGCACTCTTAAGTCCACCTTTAGCAGTCTTTTTGAATCTCTTTGCAACTGAACGGTTTGATTTCATCTTTGGCATAACAATATTCCTCCTCTTTAATTAAAGAAATTTAATTCTTCTTATTAGTACTTGGTGCAAGCATTAAGAACATACTACGGCCATCCATTTTTGCTCGTTGGGTAACAGTAGCAATATCAGAAAGTGCATCAGCCATTTTGTTAAGAACAGTACGACCGATTTCCTTATGGGTAATGGCACGTCCCTTAAATCTGATGGATACTCTGACCTTTTCACCTTTAGTTAAGAACTTTTGAGCATTCTTTAACTTAGTGTTGAAGTCATTAGTATCAATAGTAGGACTTAGTCTAATTTCCTTAACACTAACAATCTTTTGTTTCTTACGAGCTTCACGTTCCTTTTTTTGTTGATTGAAACGATATTTCCCGTAATCAAGAATTTTAGCAACTGCTGGTTTTGCGTTAGGAGCAACAAGAACTAAATCAAGATTTGCATCTTCTGCAATCTTCAATGCTTCTTGCTTCGTTTTTAGGCCAAGCTTGTTACCATTATCATCGATAATCATCATTTCGTGGGCACGAATTCCATCGTTAACCATTTGATCTCTCTTTGCTATAGTGGTTCACCTCCAAGTAATTTTAAAGCAGAAAAATAGCGGATACCCACAATGGGTACCCGCTACACCTATCGAAATAGGTCTTTCATTCGAATTGCCCAGCAATTAAGATTACTTAGGCGAGAAGCGGGAAGCCTCTGCTTTTAACTATTTAATCATATCAACTCTATTTAACTTTGTCAACAGATTCTTTTTCTTTACTTGCATCTCTTGAATAACTTGAGATATCTTTCAAGATTTCCATGACAAATTGATCAATTGACATGTCACGACTATTTTCTTCACCGTACTTACGGACAGAAACAGTATTATTTTTAACTTCGTTTTCACCAACAACAATAGTGTATGGAACTTTGTGAGTTTGAGCATCACGAATCAAATAACCCATCTTTTCACTACGATCATCAACGTGTGAACGAATCTTAATTGCAGAAAGTTTTTCGTTTAACTTACGTGCGTAATCTCCATATTTTTCATCACTAACAGGAATGATTTCAACTTGCTTAGGAGCTAACCAAGTTGGGAATGCAC
This sequence comes from Fructilactobacillus sp. Tb1, assembly GCF_050500285.1. Taxonomy (GTDB): domain Bacteria; phylum Bacillota; class Bacilli; order Lactobacillales; family Lactobacillaceae; genus Fructilactobacillus. The sequence continues at coordinate 1,615,097 of NZ_CP191377.1, forward strand.
CCTTGTACATTTCAATTAGGTACGCAGTAAATCTTTCCATAGTTGAAACGATACCACGGTGAATCATAACTGGACGATGTTCCTTACCATCTTCACCTACGTAGTGTAAGTCAAAACGTTCTGGCAACATGAAGTCAAGTTGGATAGTAGATAATGTTTCTTCGTTACCTAAAGCAGTCTTAGTTTGAACATCAAGTTTTGGACCGTAGAAAGCAGCTTCACCTTCAGCTTCAACGTAATCTAAACCAAGATCATCCATGGCACCTTTAAGCATTGATTGAGCTTTGTTCCACATTTCGTCATCATCAAAGTACTTTTCAGTATTCTTAGGATCACGGTAACTAAGTCTAAATGTGTAGTTATCGATATCGAAATCATGGTAAACATCCATCATTAAACGAAGAATGTTTTTGAATTCGTCTTGAATTTGGTCAGGCGCAACGAATGTGTGACCATCATTAAGTGTCATTTCACGTACACGTTGTAAACCACTCAAAGCACCTGATTTTTCGTAACGGTGCATCATTCCTAATTCAGCAATTCGAAGTGGTAACTCACGGTATGAACGAATGTGGTGTTTGTAGATTTGAATATGTGAAGGACAGTTCATTGGACGCAATTCAAGCATTTCATCATCGTCCATTTCCATTGGTGGAAACATGTCTTCACGATAGTGATCCCAGTGACCTGATTGTTTGTATAAATCAAGGTTAGCTAGCACTGGAGTATATACGTGTTGATAGCCATTAGCTAATTCTTTATCAGTAATGTAACGTTCAATCGTACGACGAATTGTTGCACCATTTGGCATCCAGTAAGGAAGACCAGCACCGACTTTAGGATCAACGAAGAATAAATCAAGGTTGTTACCAATTACACGGTGGTCACGTTCCCTAGCTTCTTGACGGGCCTTTAAATCTGCTTCAAGTTCTGCTTCTTTGTAGAATGCAGTTCCATAAATACGTTGAAGCATTGGGTTTGATGATTTACCTTCCCAGTATGCACCAGCAACTGATAATAATTTGAAGTGTTTAAGGTTCTTAAGACTTGGAGCAACAACTCCTTGTGCTAATGTACGAACACCGGCGATGTCATAGAATAAAATGTTATCTGAATCCATACCAGCAATAATCTTAGCTTGGTAAGGGTCACCGTCTACTTCTTTAAGAGCTTCATCTTTGCTTAAGTAAACACGTTTTACAGTAGCATCAGTTTTAATAACACGTTTCATTTGATCAGCTAAATCTGATAATTCATCAGCACTAACTTGACGTTCTGCTTTATCAGTATCAACGTAGAATCCATCTTCATCGGCAGAAATTTCACCAATCTTAATTCCATGGAATTGTTTTTTAGCAACTGTTTCAAGTAATTGAGCAGCACTTTGACGAAGAACTTGTAATCCTTCTTCTGAACCAGAAGTGATAATTTCAATCTTACCACCCTTTTGTAAGGGTGCTAAAACATCAACTAATTCACCATCTACTTTACCAGCAACGGCTTTCTTAGCTAAACTAACTGAAATTGATTTAGCAATATCTTCAACTGATACGCCTGCATCAAATTCTTTTTTGTTTCCATCAGGGAATTCAAAAGATAATTTTGACATAATATTTCCTCCTATAAAAAAAGCCCCAGGTATCTTAAATACCAGGGACGTCGTTAGACGCGGTTCCACCCAAATTCGTTCAATTACTTGAACATCTCATTAGTAACCACTTTATTAATTTTTTATTTTAGTTAAGGTGGTAAACTAGCAAATCCAACAAATAACTTTCAGAAAATGTTATTCTCTCTGGGAATTCATTGCTAATTCATATCCTTGTTATTACTGTACTCATACAAGAGACAAATGTCAAGAATGAGGCCTAATCATTTCGTAAATTCTTACCATTCACTTCAATTGGTGTAGCTAAAAATTTAATTCGTTCCATTAAACGTTTAGCCTTCAATGGTTCAAAATCTCCTTTAGCAGTCACAGCTAAGTGTTCTTTTTCTAATTGATCCATTGAAAAATTAGAACTAAAGAAAGTTGAAAGTTGGTTTTGCATCCGATATTCCAAAATTACTCCTAAAATATCATCCCGGATCCAAGCTGACATTGAATCAGCCCCAATATCATCAATCATTAAAACAGGGACTTTCTTAACTTGATCAACTCGATTAGTAACTGAATCCGTTTTTGAACTAATTAAGCCCTTCATATCCATTGCAAACGAAGGAAAGTGTAAAAAGGTCGTCTTAACATTGTCTTTAGCTAACCGGTGTGCAATTGCACTAAGTAAATATGATTTACCCACTCCAAAACTTCCATAAATATAGAAACCCTTATGGTATTCATTTGGATTAGTTTCGTACGCTTCAATAAAATCAAGTGCATTAACTAGGGCATTTTTACGTTCTGGACTATTTTCGTAATAATAATCATCCAAGTTAGCATTTTGCAGTGCTTTAGACATTCCTAAATCCTGGATGTTACCCCTAATTTGTTTTGCTTTGGCTTGTTCTAAATAAGCTTCTGTTGGTTGGTAGGAAACCTCAATTGCATGATTATTAATTACTAATTTGGGTTCATAACCTTTTGCATAAGCATCCGTTCCTTTTTTCATGGCATCCCGCTTACTGACATATTCATACAAACTAGATGAAGACTTTTTAATTGAATCATCAGTTAACTCATTTCGATGTTCATCAATAAACAGTTTAACCTCTGGATCAGCAAAAACTTGATCCATTAATTTACGGTAGTTATCCGCATAATTTCTAGTTGCCATAATTGATTTAAACTTATCGCCAACATTTTCCATTAATTTTCACCTCGTTCCTTTTGATTGAATTTTTTGAGCTTTTCTGCAATCAAATCATTTCCATAACTGTCATTTTTCTTTGCCTGAGATTTAGGCTGCGTATCTTTAGCCCAATCAGGTAAAGTTTCACGCACGTTAAGTTTGGCCCGTTGGTTCGATTTTTGCCGTCGTTCCGCTTTTTCAGCACTAATTTTACTATCACGCGTTTTAATTTGTTCAAGGGCTGCTTCTGCAGTTTGAATGTGATGTTGGGACCAATCATTAGCAATCGTATCAACTAAGTTTTTATTCAAAGTGGGATAATTACGATCAACTAACAATAAATAAATCAACATATTAATTACATCATTTTTTAAAACCATTTTTTCCACTAGTTGAGAAATAATGCGTTCTTCAGAACTGGTCGCATAACCATTTTTTTCTGATTTTAAAGCATTCAAAAATACGATTGGTGCATAATTTTTGGCCGTTTGAAGCAGTTGTTGTTCTTCATTATCAAAATGATAATTGGAAGCTGCCACTGGATCAGATTGAATTTCAGTATTTTTAAATTCTTGTTGGTTATTACGGGAAACTAAAATCTTAAATTTTTGGGCATCAAAATGATTATTCGTTAAATTAGTCGCTTGTTCAATTAACTTAGTCATCGCCATTTCATCTATCCCATAAAGCAATTTTGTCGAAGTAAACAATTCATGATTTTTTTTCACATCATCAATATTGACAAATGAGTTACTTAAAATATTAAGCATCAATTTAAAATCTAGATTATCTGGTTGTTTTGTAAGCTGACTTTCTTCAGTTGGAATGCTTTTTTGCACCTGCTTAATCACTTCTGGTTGATTAGTAATGTTTTGTTGATTAATGGAATAGACTTGTAAAAAATCGTGGGTGGTATCTGTTACTAAAGAAAAATCATAATCATTTGGTAATAATTCATGTGATAGTTCAAGGTATTTTGATTCCCCAATCATTTCTAACAAAACTTCACTAATTAATCCACTTGCAAAAAATTGCTTCGCTGATAATGGCTTTGCTAATAAATACGTATTTTTACCATCATCATTTACATAAGTTTTAAGGAGTCCAACTCCTTCAAGTTTTAAACGAGCTTGATAAAGTTCCCCACCATCAATACCAATGCTATTCATTAAAGCAAAATGTTCATTCGTCTTTTGATTATCATTCCAAAAAGAACTCACCAAAGAAAATGCATTAGCGCCAATAATTGGCAAATACAATTTAGTGAGGATTTGGAAATCAGTAGCATTTAATTCACCATTACGATAAACCTGATATTCAGTTTTAGGATTAACTATTTGATTATTATTCATTTATTTTTCATTATTTGATGAATCATCATCCATCAATTCTTTCATTTTACAGTAAAATTCATTCATATCTTTAAATTGACGATATACACTAGCAAAGCGAATATATGCAATTTCATCAATTTCTTTTAGTCCAGACATTACTCCTTGACCAATTAAATCACTAGATACTTCATGACTTCCATCATCCGCATTTTCTAATTTTAATTTGGTCTCGCTAACGATTCGATTCATTTGTTCCAGTGATACGGGACGTTTTTCACAAGATCTAATAATTCCGCGTAAGACCTTTTCTGAACTAAACTCTTCACGATTACCATTTTTCTTAACTACTAATAAGGGTGCTGCTTCAATTCTTTCAAAAGTAGTAAAACGATGACCGCAATTATTACATTCACGACGTCTTCTAATTTCATTTCCAACTTGAATTGGTCGACTTTCTAATACTTTAGAAGAGGTATGCTGACATTTGGGACATTTCATTTTATCACCTCAAATTATTAATTATTTCCTTGACCTGTTTCTTTAAATCAACTATTCCATTTGAGGAATCAATCACTAAATCAGATAATTCACGCTTAATTACTTGGGGCCATTGGCTGGAAATTAATTTATTTGCTTTACTAATTGATAAATCATCACGTTTTTGCAATCTTTGCATTTGAACAACCGGATCACAAGTTACCATTACAATTTCATCAACGTACACCTGTAATCCATTTTCAAATAATGTTGGTGCTTCAACGATTACAAGGTCATCAGTTAATTGTTTATGAATTTCATTAATCAAAAACGGATTTAAAATTTTAATTAATTCTTTCATCGCTTTTTTGTCATTAAATACAATCGCAGCTAATTTGCTTCGATTTACTTTTCCATCAGAAATAACATCAGGTCCAAATAATGACGCAATGCGATTAATCACTTCTTCATTTTCAGTTTCTAAACTGTGAACGGTTTGATCTAAGTCAATCACAGTATATTTTTCTTCGCGTAAGATATTACCAACTGTTGATTTTCCAGATGCAATTCCGCCAGTTAATCCAATTACTTTAGTCACTTAAATCACCATGTAGTTTTTGACATTTAGGGCAAAAAGTTGTCCCTCTTTGAGCTACTTTAATTTTTTCCATTGGTGTGCCACATCTTTCACAGGGTTCACCCTTACGTCCATAGGCATGCAATTGATTTTGGAATGAACCAGCTTCACCATAGGCATTTGAATAAGAATGGACAGTTGTTCCATGGCCTTTAATGGCAGCCGCAATTTCTTTAATGATGTTTTTTCGTAATCTTTCGATTTCTGCATCACTTAATTCATTAGTTTTTTGTTCTGGATTAATTTTCGACATCCAAAGAACTTCATCACAATAAATATTACCTAACCCAGCAATTTTTGATTGATCTAACAAGAATCCCTTAATATTACGGTGTGATTTATGGAAAATTTGTTTCATATAGTCAAACTTCAAGTCTTGTTCGGTAGGTTCTGGTCCAATTTTGCTTAAACCTGAAAGTTTGGTATAAACGTCTTCAGTCTTAACTAATGCCATCTTACCAAACATCCGGGTATCTTTATAACGTAGTTCTCGTCCATCAGTTAAATGAAATACAACCAGTGTATGCTTAGGTCTTTCAGTTCCTTCAGGTTGAACTTCATACTTTCCTTCCATTCGTAAATGTGACATTAAAGTATAGTCATCACTTAAACGGAATAAAAGATATTTACCACGACGATCAATATCCATAATTTTTTTACCAGCAAGAATTTTTTCAAATTCATCCGCTGGCATGTTAATCATTTTAGGATAGAGCACTTCGACTGATTTAATCGTAGCCCCCTTAACTAATTTAATTAGTCCTTGTCTTACTGTTTCAACTTCTGGTAATTCTGGCATTTCATCCACCTCTATTATTTTTTAATGTTGTACCAATCTGAACCAGAGTGACTTTCAACCTTCAAAGGAACGTTAAAATCAACTGCTGATTCACTTAGCAATTTGTCAGTTGTCATAATTGAATCCATTACTTTTGGAACTAATTTTTCTAAAACTGGTATTTCATTTTCTGGGGCTTCAAAAATCAATTCATCATGAATTTGAAGCAACATTTTTGCTTGTAATCCTTTTTCTTTTAAGACAGCCTGCATTTTAATCATCGCTGCTTTAATAATATCAGCTGCACTACCTTGAATTGGAGAGTTCATCGCAATTCTTTCCGCAAACTGACGAAGTTGAAAACGTTTTGAATTAATGTCCGGAATGTAGCGACGACGATGAGAAATCGTTTCTACATAGCCATGTTCTTTAGCAAACTTAACTGCATCTTCAGTATATTGCTTAACTCCGGGATATTCTTTGAAATATTTATCGATAAAACGTTTGGCATCTCCATTAGAAATCCCAGTATTTTTTGCTAATCCAAATGAACTAATCCCGTAAACAATCCCAAAGTTAACTGCTTTTGCTTGGCGACGTAAGTCTGGCGTAATTACTGCATCCTTATCCAACTCAAAAATTCGACGAGCAGTAGCAGCATGAATATCTTCACCGCTTTCAAAGGCTTCACGCATATTTTTATCACCTGAAATAGCAGCTAAAACCCGTAATTCAATTTGGGAATAATCAGATGAGAACAATTTCCATCCCTTATGACTTGGAACAAACGCCTCACGTACCTTACGTCCTTCTTCTGTACGAACAGGAATGTTTTGTAAATTAGGATCAACTGATGATAAACGCCCAGTTTGGGTAAGGGTTTGTAGATAACGCGTATGTACTTTTCCATCATCTGCAATATCAGCTTGAATCCCTACCAAGTAAGTTGAAATTAATTTCGTTAATTGACGATAATTAAGGATATTTTCAATGATGGGATAATCAGGTGCCAATTGTTCTAGCACACCCACAGCAGTTGAATAACCGGTCTTGGTTTTTTTAATGGCAGGAAGCCCCATTTTTTCAAAGAGTACAACTCCTAGTTGCTTTGGAGAACTAATATTAAATTCTTCCCCGGCTTCTTGATAAATTCGTTGCTCATATTCGCTTACTCGTTCAGTAAACTTGCTCTTCAATTCCTCTAGTTTATCACGATCAACTGTAATTCCTTGAATTTCCATTGCACTTAATACTTGTGATAAAGGTAATTCTAGCTCACGGTACAAATCAGTTTGTTGATGTTCAGCCAACTTTTCGAGCATTTGGTCTTTCAAAGTTGCAATTGCTAGTCCTTTTCTAACCATATGTTCAAATAATTCTGGATCTTCAGGAATTTTAATGCTCTTTCCTTTTCCATAAACTTCTTCATCTGATAAGACCCCAAAATAGCCATGACGGTTGGCCACTTCGCCAATATCATCTTCGTTATTTAACGTATTAATCAAATATGAAACTAATAACATATCAAAATCAACACCATTAAGAGAAATTTCATTTCGATGAAGTCCAACAATTTGTGCCTTGGTATCAAAAATATTTTTCTTAATCTGATCTGATTCTAGGAGTGCCTTTAGATGATCATTCTCAAGTAAATGCATATCCTTGCTAACAAACCATTTTTTACCGTCACCAATTACAAAACCTAATTGATCAGCTACATGATAGTTGGGATTAATGATTTCAATATTAAAAGTAACGTTAGTGCCTAGTTTATCAACTTCAGCCACATTATCTTCGGTCAAAACGGTATATTTAACGTTTGGTAATTCGATTTTAGCAGTTCCGGTATTCTCAGTACTCGTTTCACCACTACTTAAAAAAGTCTTGAATCCCATTTTCTTGTAAAAATCAGATAAAGCTGGTTCTTGTGGTCCCTTATATTCAAGATCACTTACTTTAATTTTCACTGGCGCATCGGTATCAATGGTAGCTAATTTTTTGGCCAAGAATGCTTGATCTTTATCATTAATTAAGTGTTCTTTTAGTTTTTTAGCAGTAATTTCATCAATGTGGTCATAAATTCCTTTAATCGAACCGTATTGTTTAATTAATTTAATGGCGGTCTTAGGTCCAACTTTTTCAACTCCAGGATAATTATCAGAATTATCCCCTTGAAGACCTTTAACATCAATATATTGAGTTGGCGTAATTCCCATATTTTTTTCAAAATAGGCCGGAGTATATGCTTCCATGTCACTAACTCCTTTTTTGGAAACATTAACCGTCGTATTTTGAGAACTAAGTTGAGTTAGATCACGATCACCAGTAATAATATCAACGTGATAACCATCTTTTTCTGCCATTTTAGCAGTGGTACCAATAATATCATCCGCTTCGTAATCTTTTAATTCATAAGTTTTAATTCCACGAGCTTTTAATAATTCCATTACATATGGAAATTGTTCCCGTAATTCATCCGGTGTTTTGGCCCGTCCGGCTTTGTAATTATTGTACATTTTAGTTCTAAAAGTTGTTTTACCAGCATCAAAGGCAGCTAAAACTGCAGTGGGTTTAATTTCATCTAAAATATCATTTAACATGCGGTTAAATCCATAAATGGCATTTGTATGTACACCATCTGGACTAGTGAAGCGGTCAATTGAGGTATATAAAGCAAAGAAAGCTTTATAAGTTAATGAATTTCCATCAATTAACAAGAGTTTTTTTTCGGTCATCTGGAAATCCTCCAAAGTTATTTATTTATATTTTACCACTAATTTTTAGGCAAAAAAAAGCATGACTCTTCGTCATGCCTTCGTTTTAGTTAATTTTTTTGCTTAAATGACTAAGTAAGTCTTCATAAGTTCTTTCGTATTTTTGAATATCTCCAGCACCCATGAAAATTACAACTGCATCTTTATAATCTAACAATGGTGAAACATTGTCTTCTTTAATTAAAGCTGCACCAGGAATCTTATCTACCAAGTCTTGACTACTAATGTTACCTGATTTTTCACGTGGTGAACCATAAATTTTTGTGATATACGTATGGTCAGCTTTTGAAAGGGTTTTAGCAAAATCATCAAGATAAGCAATTGTCCGACTGAAAGTATGTGGTTGGAAAACTGCAATAATTTCTTTATTAGGGAATTCTTGACGAGCTGCATCCAAAGTAGCCTTAATTTCTGATGGATGATGAGCGTAATCATCAATAATGGTCATATCGCCAACTTTAATCTTTGAAAAACGACGTTTAACCCCTTGGAAAGTGAGTAATTCACGTTGAATTTCATCTAAATCAACTTCTTCAAAGTATGAAACAGCAATGACAGCAAGTGAATTAAGGACATTGTGTTCCCCAAATAAAGGAATTTCAAAACGACCTAAATCTTCTCCTCTAAAGTTAACGTTAAAAGTTGATCCTGAAGTTGTTCGTTTGATATCAACTGCTCTAAAGTCATCTTTTTCACCAGTTCCGTAATAGTAAACTGGAACATCAGCCTTAATCTTACGAAGATATGGATCGTCTCCCCAAGCAAAGATACCTTTTTTAACGTGAGTAGCAAAAGTTTGGAAAGCATCAAAGACATCATCAATGCCAGTGTAATAATCTGGATGATCAAAATCAATGTTAGTCATAATGGCGTAATCAGGGTAAGTTGGCATGAAGTGACGCCGATATTCATCAGCTTCGTAAACGAAGAAACGAGCATCTGGAAGTGCATTACCAGTCCCATCACCAACAAGGTAATCAGTTGGTGCAATTCCACTAAGTACGTGAGCTAATAAACCAGTAGTACTTGTTTTACCATGGGCACCACAAACAGCAATACTAGTGTATCCCTTAATCAATTCACCTAAGAATTCTGGGTATCTAAAGATTGGGAGACCCATTTCTTTAGCACGAACAACTTCTTCTTGGTCGTCTGGGAAAGCATTTCCAACGATTAAAGTCATTCCTTCTTTAATGTTATCTGGATTAAATGGAAGCACAGGAATTCCTGCATCTTCTAGTCCTTTTTGAGTGAAGGTATATTTTTCAATATCTGATCCTTCAACTTTACAACCCATGTCATGAACAACAAGAGCCATGGCACTCATTCCAGTACCTTTAATTCCAACAAAATAATAAGTAGTATTTTTATCAATTTTTAATTCTGGTTTAGTCATAATTTAGAAAACTCTCCTTAGTTTCTAGCTTAATTATTATCATACCATTTTTGCCATCTTTTAATAATGGTTAGATATTTAACTTTTTAAAATCATCTTCAGTCAAATAGACATCGCGCGCCTTCGAGCCATGTTGTCCGGAAATGAAATTATTCTTTTCCAAATCATCAATAATAGTTGCAGCTCGGTTATACCCAATTGAAAACACTCGTTGCAACTTAGAGGTTGAAACGTTATCTTCCCCTGCGATGTATTCTAAGACTCGTTTCCAAATATCATCGTGGCGGGCCGCTTGGTCTACTCGTTTTAATAATGATTTAGGATCAAAATCATAATGAACGCTACCTTGGCTACGAACATAGTTAGTTACTTTTTCAACTTCTTTATTCGTTACAAAAGCTCCTTGTAAACGTTCAGGTTTATTAGCACCATTAGCTTGGTAAAGCATATCACCTTTACCTAACAAACGTTCAGCTCCAGCCTGATCAATAATCGTTCTGGAATCAATTTGACTTGAAACCATAAAGGCAATTCGAGTGGGAATATTGTTTTTGATAGTCCCAGTCACAATATCCACACTTGGACGTTGGGTAGCAACGATTAAATGAATTCCCGCTGCCCGAGCTTTTTGAGTGATTCGTACAATGTAATCTTGAACTTCACTAGAAGCAACCATCATCAAATCAGCTAATTCATCAATGACAACCAAGATATATGGGAGTTTATCTTGATCACGATTAGCTTCATGAGCTTTCTTATTGTACTGTTCAATATTCCGAACACCAGCTGCCGCAAGACGGTCATAACGATTATCCATTTCGGTTGTAACCCACTTAAGCGCTGCAGATGCTTCTTTTGGATCTGAAATAACTGGAGAGATAAGATGGGGAATCTCATTGTAAGGAGCAAGTTCGACCGCTTTTGGATCAATTAAAATCATTCGTAAATCACTTGGAGAAGCATGATATAACAATGATACTAATAAACTGTTAATAAACACACTCTTCCCAGAACCAGTGGCTCCAGCAATTAATGCATGTGGCATTTTATTTAGATTGGCTGTTACTGGATGGCCTTCGATATCAACCCCCATAGCAACTTCAGTTACAGAAGTATCATCTTTAAAGACGTTTGATTCAAGGATTTCTGACAACATTACTGGTCGAGGATGACGATTAGGAATTTCAATTCCCACAGTTGATTTTCCAGGAATTGGAGCTTCAATTCTAATATCCTTAGCTGCTAATGCCATCTTTAAATCATCCGTTAAGTTAGTAACTTTGCTTACTTTAACCCCTAAATCAAGTTTAACTTGGAATTGCGTAACCGTTGGACCATTAGTCCAATCGACAACGTGTCCTTTAACGTGAAAAGCTTCTAAAGTATTATCTAACGTAATTGCTTGATCTGTAATCCAATCATCCATATCAGAATCAACATCATCAACTGGTGGGACTAACAAACTATCACTAGGGAAATTATAATTAGTATCATTAAATTTAGGTGTGCTTGCTTGCGTAATGAAATGATCATCTTCATTTGATGCTGGAGTTTCAGCTTTAACAATTTCTGGTTGTTTAGTTTGAACTTCAGCACTATGAGTTTCATTCTGAATATCTGGAAGATTAGGTTTTTCTTTTGCAACTACTAAAGCTGTACTAGCTTGTTTTTCTTCTGGTGCAGTTGTAACTGTTTTTGGAGCATCAGTTGCGGGCTTAGTTTGTTCATTTTTATTGAACAATGCCAAATTATCAGCAAGTCCACTTTCATCTTTCAAAATATCAGTTAAAGAATGGCCCAAACCTTTGGTAATATTAGGTTTGATAGGCTCTTTTTTAGAGTTATCCACAGTGTTTTCATTTTTGTTTTCATAAATTTCATCTTCTGTTTTTTGTTCATTTTCAGAGGACACATCATTTGTTTTTTTAGGAAATTTCGCTTCAATTTCACTAATATTAACTACTGGTTCATCATCGGTACTATCTGCAACGGGTTTAACCACCTCAGATTGTGTAACTGGTTCAGTCACAGTGGTTACTTTTGAAAGAGGCTCTGAATCATCATTTTCAGTAAGTAAAATTAAATCATCCGCAGCTTTTTCTAAAATACTAATCGCATGTTTGTAACGTGTACTTAAACCTGTACGATGATTAAAATTATGTTCAGCATCAAAAACTTTTTTAGGCTGAAAAGACCTAGTCTGTTCGACTAAGTTAGAAGTTGTTTCAGCAGACTGTGGTTTAATAAAATGCTGTTTTGAACTATTTGATTGTTTTTTTATCTTATTTTCGTCTCCCCCACTCTTAGCTTGGCTAAGAACTTTGGGATTGACTTGACCAGAATTGGTATTTTCAAATGGTTTTTTACCATTGAAATACTTTCTAAAGAAAGCTGGCCCATCATAACGATCCATATTTTTCACCTTAACTCTATTTATGTATAAAAAAACGAATAGAATCTATTCGTCGAAAAGTGTTTTTGCTTTATCAAAATCAAATGGTTCACCAACAGTATAAGTGTCAGGTAAAATTAATGCTCCTGGACGATCTGGTGCATTAGGAATCTTAAGTTCACGACCTGAACAAATCATTCCATCACTTTCTACTTCTTTAAGTTCACTAGGCCAAATAATTAACCCATTAGGCATCATTGCACCAACTTCAGCAACAACTACTTTAATGCCTTCTTGCATATTGGGAGAACTACTTACAATTTGAAGGGTCTTTCCATCTTCAACTTCTGTTTCAGTGATGTGAAGATGACTTGATTTTGGGTGTTCTTTCATTGACTTAACAAAACCAACCACAAATTTTGATGGAACGTTAGTTGGAAGTTCTGCATCAAAACCAGCATCCTTGATAGCAGCATTTAACTTATCAGTTTGGGCTTCAGTTAAGTGAACTTGTCCGTTCTCATTTTTAATTTCTGGAATAATTTCACTAACGTTGAAGATGTTGTAACCAATTACGTTTCCATCTTCATTCTTGATAGCAACAATATCATTCTTTTTTTCGTGAGTTTGGGCACCCTTGTCTTGACCTAAGACAACGATTAATACATCACCAATTTGTTTTGGATTGTAACTTGTAATCATCATAATTAAAAACCTCTATTTTTATTTAGTAGGTAAAGAATTAATAAATGCTTCTACTTCTTCTTTACTTTTACGATCTTTGTTAACTAGACGTCCAATTTCTTTTCCATCACTAAAAGCAACAAAACTAGGAATTCCAAAAATGTCTAATTCTTTACATAAATCAATATTATCATCTCTATCTACTTTAATGAAAGTAAAATCGGGAAATTCATCAACAATTTCTGGCATTGCGGGTTTGATGAAATTACAATCAGGGCACCAGCCAGCAGTGAAAAATAAAATATACTTTCCATTACTTAATTTTTCTTCAAGTTCTTTTTTATTCATTACAGCTAATTCTTCCATAACTACACCTCATTCTTTCTATCTTTATCGTTCATAAAAATTAAATTGTTATATAATATACTTTAAATCAAACTGAAAGGAATCAATTCAATGTCAAAAAGAAATTTATTCATTCCTGCTGTCCTATCTTTATTAGGAACATCCGCATATCTGCTTACTAAGAAACAGAAAGAAAACAAACAGGATAATATCAGTCAAAATCTAGTTACCATTTTAAGCAAACACTTTGGTAGAGAAAATCTCAAAGGATATTGGATTGATTTTGACAATCAAGACGGCTTAGAATACGCATGCGGCGTAAATGTCGAAAATGAAGAACATTTAATTGACTCATACACATTCTTGTTTAACCCTGAAAGCAATGATGCCTACGGATTTAAACTGATTACCTCTAAATTTGAATAATTACTTAGTAAACTGGGCTACAATCTTATAGATTGGGCCTTTTACTTTGAACTTTTGTTCATATTCAGTTTCAACGTTCTTTTCAAGCACTTCTTCACTACTATGATGTAAATCAAGGTTTACCATTTCAAACTTCATACCATAATTATTCATACTAACTAATGAGTATTCAAATAAACCACGGTTATCGGTCTTAAATTCCAATTCGGCATTGTCATCGGGTAAAATGTTTTCGTAACTTTGCAAGAATGTCTTGTAAGTTAAACGACGTTTAGCGTGACGAGTCTTTGGCCATGGATCTGAGAAGTTAAGGTAAACTTTTGCAACTTCACCTTTGGCAAAAATAGTATCAACGTTAGCACCATCGGTTAAAAGTAATTGAACGTTATCTAATTGATCTTCAACTGCTTTTTGAGCAGCCATTGCTAATACTGATTCTTGCATATCAATTCCAATGTAGTTGATATCAGGATTTTGTTTAGCCATTCCGATAATGAATTGGCCCTTACCAGAACCGACCTCAATGTGGATTGGTTGTGATTTTTTAAATCTAGATTCCCACTTACCAACTAACTTTTCTGGTTCATTAACTACATATTCTGGATGGGCGGCCATATAAGGTTCTGCCCATTTTTTCTTTCTTACACGCATATTAAGATCTCCACTTCATTTTTAATTTTTAAATTTGTTTTTGAGGTATGGACCAGTCAAAGCATAAACTTCACCTAATCCAATGATTAAGGCAAATCCAATAAACTGAATGGCTGCCCCACTAATTAACATTCCGATAGTTAATACTAATATTTCAAACATTAACATCGTTCGAACTACCCTTCTAAAATTATCCATTCGTATCTTTTCACTAATTGGATAAATATGAACAAATACATTATCATCGAAAACCTTGTAAAACGGAATCAATTGAAAAACAACTAGATAGATAAACAAATCATAAATACAAACACTTAAAACATCATTTTTAGCGAAAACAATTACCAGAAATCCAATAATTGTCAATCTGAAAAACAATGAGCTAATTTCCCCATCTCGAATAAATGTCCGCAGATAGAGATTTGTAAATGTTTGTTGATGATTTTGCTTAACTAGTTTAAATATTGGATTAGCCCACCGACGTCGTTTGATTTTTGGCTTAACTTCAGGAACATCCTGAAACAAACTAAAGAAACGGTAGATTACTGACATTCTTCGTTGTTCACTGGCAACTAGATAGTTCCAATCAATTAGTTTAGCACGTCGAGTAAGCATAATTTGTAAGGCAACTGCAAATAATAAACTAATTAGAATTCCGGCAGATAAATTAACGTAAAATGCAATTACTAAGGCAATTAAAGGCATGATTACGTTAACCATCGCCTTGGCTAGAGTTGATTTAGGAAAATCTAAAAATAAATCAGCTAAATGATTTACCATAATATTCCATTTTAAAATCAACACTAAAGCTAATAATTCGACAATTGCAGTAATTGACCATCCAGCACTTGCCATGATAAATGGCATTAAAATAAAAACTACTAGTAGTTGAACTAGAACTGCCATAATTAAACTATACCCAAATGCAACTTTCAGATAGGCTTTGAAATCATATTCTTTCGGCGCAATAAAAACTTTATCGGGTTTCTTAACTAAGGTAGCTAGTCCACAAAACTGTAATCCAATTATTAGGACTAAAATAATCACAATTTTTTCCCACCATTGTCCAGCGACAACGGTCTTTAAAAAGTTTGAATATACTAATCCCAATGCCCCAATAAAGAACATTAATGCAATTACAAAAAAATCATTAAAGACATATTTGAGGTAGCGTGACATTTCTTTTAAGTGAGCATTTAAGCGTATTTTAAAAAACTCATTCATGCGAATCATCCTTTGCTAGTGCAAGATAGATATCATTCAAGGAATCCCCTAAATCAGCATAATGGTGTTGAATTTCAGCCATCGTTCCCTCATAGTTCACACTACCATTATTGATTAAAACAAACCGATCACAATATTTTTCAGCAGTATCAAGCACATGAGTCGACATTAAAATGCTGGCTCCAGCTTGCTTCTTTTCATTAATTAACTTTAAGAGATCATTAACTGCTAATGGATCTAACCCTAAAAATGGTTCATCAATCACAAATAGTTTTGCATTTGTAATGAACGCACAGACAATCATTACTTTTTGACGCATTCCTTTAGAAAAGTTAGATGGAAACCAATCAAGCTTATTATCTAATCGAAATGTTTTTAATAGTTTGTGAGCTTTCTTCCAGGCTGCATCTACATCTAGATTATAGGCCATAATCGTTGTTTCAATATGTTCCCGTAACGTCAAGTTATTGTATAACACAGGCATTTCTGGAATATATGCAATTTGCTGTTTATAGGCTTCCACATCATCTGTAATTTGAATTCCATTTACGGTAATTGAACCAGAATATGGCGTCATCAATCCCATAATGTGATTAATGGTGGTTGATTTTCCGGCCCCATTAAGACCAATTAATGATACTAATTCCCCATCATTAACATCAAAAGTTTCATTTTTTAAAACTGGAAGACTAGAATATCCCCCAGTTAAATCGTTAACTTTTAAACTCATTGAAAGTCTCTTTTCTACATAGATTGTTTTCTTAATTATATCACACGATTGACTTTTCTAATTAATTTCCGAATAGTGTATAATCATCAAAAAGGAGAATTATTATGACAGATGAAAATTGTATTTTTTGTAAAATCGTAGCTGGTGAGATTCCTAGCTACAAAGTATATGAAGATGACGTAGTTTTGGCTTTCTTGGATATTTCTCAAACTACTCCAGGACACACTTTAGTAATTCCAAAGAAACACATTAAAGATATTTATCATTTTGATGCCGAAGAAGCTGGTGAAGTATTTGCCCGGATTCCAATGATTGCTCGTGCTATCAAAGCATCAAATCCAGATATCAAGGGAATGAACATTGTGAACGATAACGGTGAACTTGCTTACCAATCTGTTTTCCATGCTCACTTCCACCTTATCCCCCGTTATTCTAAAGATGATGACTTTTCAATTCACTTTGGTAACAATGAAGCAGACTACGATAACGCTAAGTACACTGCAATCCAAGATGCTATTAAAGAAGAAATTAAGTAAATTAAAATATGATTAAATTTCATAACTAATTAAACATGAATAATTAGTTATGGTATATTAAAGTCACTAATCAGTTTGTTAATTCAGACTAAATAATTAATTTGAGAAATGGATGTGTATGTATGAGTAAGAAAAAATGGGCAGTCGGTGCTGCCGGTATTCTTATGAGTTTATCCCTTGTTGCTTGTGGTCAAAGCAAGACTGTTGTTACTACTGATGGTGGAAAAATCACAGAAGAACAATACTACAACAAGATGAAACAAACTCAACAAGGTAAACAGGAACTTCAACAATTGATTTTAAACAAAGTACTTGAAAACAAATACGGAAGTAAAGTTAAAAAATCAGAAGTTAATGATCAATTAAAACAATACAAGAGTCAATACGGATCACAATTTAGTGCTATGTTACAACAACAAGGTATGACTGAAGCCCAATTAAAGGGTTCAATCAGAGATAACTTATTATTGAAACAAGCCGTATTAGATAAAACTAGTTTTACTGATAAAGACTTACAAAAACAATTCAAGAGTTATGAACCTGAAGTAACTACTAAGATGATCACTGTGAAAGATGAAGATACTGCTAACACAGTAATTTCAGCCTTACAAAATGGTGATAAATTCGATACTTTAGCTAAGAAATATTCTACTGATGATGCTACTAAGAACGATGGTGGTAAACAACAACCATTCGATAACGCAACTACTACAGTAGATTCTAAAGTTAAAAAAGCTGCTTTCAAGCTTAAGAATGGTGAATACACTACTGAACCAGTTAAAACTGATGCCGGTTACGTAGTTATCCAAATGGTAAAACACCCTTCTAAAGGAACTTGGAAAGAACACAAATCAGAACTTAAAGATCAATTAGCTACTTCAAGAATGAACAACAGTTCAACTCTTCACTCAGTAGTTTCTAAAGTCCTTAAATCTGGTGATGTTCACATCGAAGATAACAGTATGAAGAACATCCTTTCAGGATATATTGATACTTCTAAATAATAATGTACAAAAATAGACGATTACAAATTGTAATCGTCTATTTTTTTAGCCTAATTTAATTAAATTTGCATCTGCTACCTGAGTTTCAATCCGGTTATCAGCAGTAAAGTAAATAACTTGGGTGGTTTGCGAAATTTCTTTCATTAATTCAATGGCTGCTTCAGTTCGAACTTGGTCAAAATCAACAAATCCATCATCAATAATAATTGGCATAGGATATTGATCACTAAATGACATGGTCAACGCAAAAATCAAAGAAAGATAAAGTTGTTGCATTGTCCCTCTTGAAAGTTCTTTCACGTCAAACTTAATCCCATCATTCGTTTTAACCCGAATCTTCTTACCGTATTCAACTGAAACGTAATGTCCCGTTGTCAAAGTATTAAAGTATTTTTGCGCTAATTTTTGGACTTGTGGGAAACGTCCGTGACTGGCTAAATTTAAGACTTTTTCAATCCATTCATCAGTAAGCGTAAGCACTAACCACTTCGATACTAAATCATTAATTTCAGCTTTTTGAATTGCTAAATCTTGACGTAGTTCGTCATACGTCCCGTCTTTAGCTAATTGATTAATTTCAGTCTTAACCGCACTCATTTCTTGAGAATTCTGAGTTAATTTAGCATCGTTTTCTGAATCAAGTTGTTTTAAGTGGTTTAATTTAGCAAGCAAATCAGCTTGATCATGATATTGACTAAGCCGTTCCATTTTTTCAGCACTAAGTGAATTTTGCAAACTTTGTACTTTTTCAAGTTGCTTTTGTGCCTCTTGTTGTGCTGCATATTGCTGCTTAAATTCAACCTGACTATTCAACTTACGTTCTGCTAAAAATGCAACTTGCTTTTTGTGAATATCATCAACTTCTTTTTGCTGAGCAATTAATTGATTTTGCTTGTCAGCTATCCGGGCTTTTTGATTACTTGCTTTCTGTTGTAATCGTTCATTTTCTCGCATAAACTGTTTAATTTGAATTAAAGCCTGGTTATATTCGTTTGGATTAACATCTGCTAAATTCCATTTTTGAATATAATCACTTAATTGTTGAGATACTTGTTTTAAGTCTTGTTTTAGTTGATTAACATAATCTCGATCAGAATTTCGTTTAATAATTGCAGCTTGTAAATTAGAGGTCCACGTCATCGGATTACTATCTTTAATTTGATATTCAATCGCAATTTTAGCTAATTGAGCATCAATTGCTTGTAACTGTGCATTGTAATCAACTTGTTGCGGTTGTGATTTTACTGGTGCTGAATTAGTTTTAAGATACAAACCATATCCGATTAATCCAATTCCAACTAACAACAATGCCACTAAGCCCATTCCGCCCAGCACAAAACCCAAGAGTGCAACTAGCACACCAAAACCAACAAACATTATCCAACTGTTATTAACTTTATTGTTAACTCTAGTTGTAGATACCAAGTTTTGAGCAGCCTTTAGATTTTGCTTTTTATCATTTAAATCATTAACTAGTTGTTTATCAGCTTCACTGAAAGGTAAACTATCATTTCCCCCAGCTGTGAGATTATCATTTTCAATCTGTTGTGCACCAGCAACAATATCTCGTTTGATTCGTTCTAATTCTTGAGCTCGGTTATTTTCCTCATCTAATTGTAAATACAAATCATCATATTGATCTTTATTTGCTAAATACAATTTGTATTGATTTGAAAGGATTCTCCGTTAGTTGACTTTCTTCTAATTCTGCCTTTAATTTAGTAACTTCATTTTGATAAAATGCTAACTTATTAGCTAAATCATTGAATTGATCCATATCTTTAGCTGTAAATCCTGGTACTAATGCAACTTGCTCTTTTTTAATTTGCTCTAAACTAGCATAATTGTTCCAGTATTGCTCATCTTCTTGGACCACACGTAATTGATTAAACGTCGTTTCTTTTGCTGATGTCAAAATTAAATTTTGCTCATTTAAAGTTTGATATTGCTGGTTTAATTCAATAAACTCATCATATGATTTTTGGGCTTCTGCTAATTTAGCAACACTGTTTTGATATTCATTTAATGCCTGATTTAATTCGGGCTTTTTCCCCCGTTGTTTGTATAAATCACCGACTTCTTTTTCAATGGATTTTTTTAATTCTAACCATTGTTGAATTCCAACTACCCCAACTTGACGAATTCTGGTTTCTAACTCATCTTTGCTTAATTTACCGACTTCGGTTAAGTCCGGAGCCCCAAAATAAAATAAATTATCAAAAGTATTACGGTTAATGGGTCCTAGAATTTTTTTCAATAAATCAGCTGGTAATGCTAGATCATTTTCATCAGTAAACTTTAAGTCTCCACCATTTTTTCCTTCAGTTCGATTAATAATATAATTCGTTCCTTGATGGCTAAAATAAAGGAGACCGCCCATTTCACCCTTGTCTTTAGGAGCATATGGATGAGAAGCACGTCGGTTAGTAAACCCAAATAACATGTCCTTAATAAAATTAATCATGGTAGTCTTACCGGCTTCGTTTTTCCCTAAAATTGCCTGAAATTGATTAAAATCAAAATTTTGATGACTTAATTTACCATAACCATTAATTTCAACTCTATTAATCTTCATTAGTGGAATTATCTCCTTTCACTTCAGCTTGAATTAATTCCCGACTCTTCTGAATTAAATTATTAATCGCTTCGTCATTATTAAATTCATCCCGAATGAAGTCATTTACAAATAGCTTGCTAGCTAAATTAGTGATGTTTTCTTTATTGAATACTTCTGATTGTGAGTCATTCCAAAATGACTGATCTAAATTACTGAATTCTGTTTTTTCTGAATAGATTAGTTTAAGTTCATAAATCCAAGCGTCTAATTCTTGATATTGACTAGCTATCGTCTGTTGTAAATTATGAATCAAGATGTCATGCAACATTCCTTGCGTAATTTCAGCATTAAAACTGCCATCATCAGATTTTAGTTCCAGGTTTAATAAATGTAATGTTTGGAAATCTTGTTCTTTTAAAACAGCTAAAATTTTTGTAACGACCGCTTTAATGTCCATCGTCGAATCAACGATAACTGTAAGCGGCGCAAAAATAATTGGTGCAGTTGCCACAAATTGTTTTGTTAGTTTCCCATCATGTTCTTCAACTAATAAATATCCCTTTTCGCCCGCTTCATTCTTATGCCGCCCTTGAATATCACCGGGATACTCAATCATCGGAGCAGCATTTAATTCACCACGTTTGTGGATATGCCCTAACGCCCAATAATCATATCCCTTACTTTTCATTTCTGAAATTGTAAAGGGAGCATAGTTATCATCGCCAGCTTTTCCGACTTCACCATGCACCATTCCAATTTGATAGTCACTGTTTCCCTTATGCGGAAAATCAGCAACCATATCGGTCGGTACAGCTTGGGTAGTATAACTAAATCCAGTAATTGCAACGGTCGTACCATCATTCAACGTTAAGTCATGGGTCGTAACTTGTTTTGGAAACACAAAAACATTGTTTGGAAAATCAAAGTGCTGTCCCTCATCTGGTTGAAAATCATGATTACCAAAGGAAAGCATGACTGGAATCTGGGCTTCATCAAGCCGTTTCATTTCATCAATGAAAAAACTAATGGCTTTCACACTTTGATTTTTACTATCAAAAATATCCCCAGCAATTAACATAAAATCAATTTGTTGAGCAATTGCTTGATCAACAATCTTTTTAAATGACTGATATGGTGCATTTTTTAAGGTTTGCCACAAAGAATTGGGAGTTTCAGCATCATTTTTAATTCCATCAAATGGTGTATCTAAATGTAAATCAGCTGTATGAATAAATTTCATTATCTTTCTCCTAAATGAATAAAAAAAGAAGCACTATAAAGTGCTTCTTTTTTATAAACGAAAAATTAAGCTTCGTATAATTTACGTAATGGTTCAGTAATTACCATGTTAGCATCGTCAATTAACTTACCCATAGCTTTTTCACGTTCCATTAACAATTTGATTGCAGGAAGTGTGTTCATCTTATCAGCAAGTTCACGAGCAGCCTTCATGTCATCAGGTGTGATTTCTTGACCTGACATTTGTTTTTGACGTAAGTCATTTTGGCTAGCTTGGAAGTCAGTGAATACTTTGTAAGAATCTTTTTCAGCTTTTAAAGCGTCCATAGCGTTCTTTAAGTTAGTGAATTCTTCTGATTTAACAACAGCATCTTGCATTTTTTGTGCTTGTTCTAAAATTTTGTTATCTGACATAATAAAATATCTCCCTTTATTAATATACATATATCATAACACAATTAAATTATTTATTGACCTAAAAAGCTTTTAACATCGTCAACTAAATTATGCGCTACATCGCTTGCCTTTTGTGAAACTTGTCCTAATTTCTCTCTAATATTATTAGTGGTTGAATTAGAAGAATTATCATCTCCTAGCAAACTATCTTGTTGTTTCTGCATGTATCTAGTATTAGCGTCTTTAACTTTAAATTTGTTGCCATCAGTATATGGAAGAATATCCTGCATTTGGTTTTTAAAGAGCGTGTTAATACTGTTACTACCATTGGCAATTTCCAAATGCTTGTCAGAGTTGGTATTATCAAACCCTTCCCAACTAGCAACCACAACATCAGGAGTGTAACCAATTACCCACCAATCACGGACCGCTTGATTATCTGAACTGGTGTCATCTTCAGTCGTTCCGGTCTTTCCAGCAACCTCATAGCCACTTGGTTTACCAGTCGCACTAGTTCCACCAGGTTGGAAAACGTCAAGTAACATACTTGTCATTTGACGAGCTGTATCAGCTGAAATAATTTGTGAAGTATTATTTTCATGCGTAGCAACTGTTTTACCAGTTGAATCAACGATTTTAGTAATGTAGAAAGGCGTTGATACTTTTCCTTGATTAGCAAACGCAGTATAAGCACCTGCCATTTGTTGTGGTGAAACTCCAGTAGTCAATCCACCAAGCGCAATTGCAAGGTTGTTATCCTTTTTGGTAACGGGAATGCCAAATTTTTGCAATGAATCGTAACCTTTATCGACTCCGATTTTATTTAGAGTCCACACTGCGGGCGCATTTAAACTTTCAGCAATGGCCTTGTACATCGGAATTTTTCCAGTATAGGTTTGTGAAAAGTTTTGGGGCGTGTAGTGGTTTTTACCATACGATTGTAGCTTATCATTCAACATCGAATCATATGAGAAACCATTTTCTAAAGCTGGTGTATAAACTGATAAGGGTTTCAATGCTGATCCTGGTTGACGACGCATATCTGTCGCCCGGTTATAGCCACGGAAAACTGTATCCCCACGACCACCAACAACCGCTTGTACACCACCATTTTTAGGATTAACCGCAATGGAAGCTGCTTGAACTTTGGTTCCATCAGAAGCATTACTTGGGAACAGGCTTGGATCCTTGAAGTCATCTTGGAAACTTTGTTGCTGTTGTTGGTTCAAGCTAGTGTAAATCTTGTAACCATCATTCATAATTTGCTTTTCTGATAAGCCATATTGACTAATTGCTTCATTAATTACCGCATCAAAGTAATATGGATATTTGTAGCCATTCTGATCATCTAAATCATCATGAACTTCCATCGGCTTACTTTGGTAGGTTTTAACTTCACTTTCTGGAATCTTACCAGTTTCACCCATTAAGCCAATTACGACGTTTCTCCGGGCTTTAGCAGCTTCTGGATGATCAATTGGGTTATTACTTGGATTTTGCAACATTCCCGCTAGAGTAGCTGCATCTTGCACCGGTAAATCTTTTGCATCCATCCCAAAGTATTTCCGGGAAGCATCTTGCACTCCATAAACTCCATTACCAAAGTACGCGTTATTCATGTACATCGTAATAATTTGTTTTTTGGAATAAATATTTTCAATTTCAATGGAAATAAATAATTCCTTAAACTTCCGAGATAAGGTTTGTTGTTGTGAAAGGAACGTATTCTTCGCTAATTGTTGCGAAATGGTACTTCCACCACTACTAATCTGGTTATCGTGCATAATTTTATTCTTAATGGCTAATAAAATCGCCCGAGCATAACCTTTCACAGAAAAACCATGTTCGTGGTAAAAATTACGATCTTCGGTCGCAATAATTGCATTGCTTAGATTAGGCGAAATCTTGTCACTGGCAACATAAGTCCCTTTTTGAGCATAGAGATTCCCCGCCTTTTTACCATTTTGATCATAGATCACCGTTGATCTGGATAAATTAGATTGTAAATTTTTAACGTGCGATGTTTTAGCAATAAACGTTAGATAAATGGAAGAAATCACCATAATAAATAAGATAATCGCAATTATCCATCTTGTAAGTTGATATCTTTTCCAATATTTTTTAATAAAATTCCACAAAATCGAAAGGTATTTTTTAATGTAATCCCATAAAATACCTAGATATTGCTTGATGAAACTAATGATTTTTTCTTTATCCATTAATTTTTTTCTCCTAGGAATGAACTTGTTCCCATTTTATCATAAAGAAATTAAAAATATCTCAAGACATAGTAAAAGACACTGCTTTTGACGGCAGTGTCTTTTAAATTTTTTACATTTCGTTAGGAGCCATAACCCCTAATAATCTAAGTGATTCTTTCAAGACGATTGAAACACTTTGAACTAATGCTAAACGAGCATTTAATTCATCATCGTCAGTCAAAATCTTAGTGTGGGCGTAGTACTTGTTGAAAGTCTTAGCAAGTTTCAATGAGTATTTAGCAATTACTGAAGGTTCAAATTCAGCATTGGCACGTTTCACAACATCTGGGAATGATTGAAGTAATTTAACCACTTCCCAGGCGTCGTCATCAGTCAAGGCATAGTTATCTGCATTAACGTAATCGGCGTTAGCTTTACGCAAGATACTTTGGGCACGAGCATGGGCGTATTGAACGTAAGGACCAGTTTCTCCTTCAAACTTCAATTGTTCTTGAACGTTGAAGTCGATACTGTCAATTCTTGAGTTCTTCAAATCACCAAAGACAATGGCACCAACCCCAACTTCTTCAGCAACCTTGTCTTTATCTTTAAGATCAGGGTTCTTTTCAACGATTTGTTGTTTAGCCATCTTCACAGATTCGTCCAACACTTCGTTAAGTAAGATGATATTACCACGACGAGTTGAAAGTTTCTTACCATTAACAGTAATTAAACCGAATGGAATGTGGTGTAAACCAGCAGCTGAATCTAAGCCCATCTTCTTCAACACAGCTTTAAGTTGTTTGAAGTAGTAAGTTTGTTCTGAACCAACTACGTAAAGGTTCATGACTGGATGATAAGTTTCATCACGGTAAATGGCAGTAGCAATATCACGAGTTACGTATAATGAAGCACCGTCAGTTTTAAGGATTAAAGCTGGGTTCAAGTCTTCATCACTTAGATCAACCACAGAAGCACCTTGTGAGATTTCAAGCAGACCATCTTTTTTAAGGGTATCAACAACCCCTTGTAACTTATCGTTGTAGAACGATTCACCATTATAAGTATCAAATTCTACCCCAAGTTTTTTGTAAGTCTTGTTGAAAGCTTCAAGAGAAACTTCACGGAACCATTTCCATAAGTGAACTGCTTCTGGATCACCATCTTCAAGTTTCTTGAACCATTCACGAGCTTCTTCATCATATTCTGGATGAATTTCGTCTTCTTTATGGAAGCGTACATAGTATTGCACTAAGTAATGGATTGGGTCACGTTTAACATCTTCTTCACTACCCCATTTAAGGTAAGCAGTGATAAGTTTACCGAATTGAGTACCCCAGTCACCAAGGTGATTATCTTTGATGGGTTTGTAACCATTTTTAGTAAGAATGTTAGCAATTGAGTTACCAATTACAGTTGAACGTAAATGTCCCATTGACATTGGTTTAGCAATGTTAGGTGATGACATATCAATTGTAACGACTTGGTCATCACCTTGATGGTTGTCACCAAAGTGTTCTTTTTCAGTTAAAACATCATCAATAACTTGGTTACTTACTTTTCCCTTATTAAGGAAGAAGTTCACGTAAGGACCAGCAGCAACCACTTTTTCAAAAGATTCACCATTGATGTTATCAACGATTTCTTGAGAAATTGCTTGAGGTGCTTTGTGTAATTCCTTTGAAAGGATAAAAGCTGGGAAAGAAAGATCACCGTTTGCTGATGTCTTTGGTTTTTCAATTTTGGCGTAAATGTCGTTAGTTGAAACTTTACCGTCTACAACTTCTGATACGGCATCCGCAACAATTTGTTTGTAATCCATGTAAATCACTCCTTATAAAATAAAAAAACTCCTACATTAAAATAATGTAAGAGACGAGATTAACCCGCGGTACCACTCTAATTGGATAAAAACCCACTTATTTATTAATTATTAGCCTAAAAAGTACGAATTCACTTAGTAACTATATCTAGCTCACACCAACCTAGACTCGCTGAAAAGTTAACTAACTTACTATTCTTTTATAATTGGCGACTTCCCAACCTTGATGCAAAGCGGGCGACGGGAATCGAACCCGCGACGTAAGCTTGGGAAGCTCAAATTTTACCACTAAACTACGCCCGCATACGCATTTTAGTATATCATTTTTATTTAACATTGTCATTAATCTAATCAAAGAGATGGTGTACTATATTAATATATGGAGGAATTTTTATGTTAGTTAATATCATGATGGGCCTATGGGTGCTGTTAATTATTCCATTTTTGTTTGGAATGTACGAAAAACAAGACAAAACAATTATTAAAATCATGCTCTACACGAGAATTTTATACTTATTGGTATTGGTTGGAGATATTATGCTAATCATCCGCAATTTTAAAACTAATCCAATTATTGATATTTTAAGTTTCTTAGCAACTGTGGTAGCCATTTCATTCATTGATATTTCATATCAACGCAAAATTCAAGGTAATTTTAGACCCTACCTAATCTGGGTAACCTTAATTAGTATTATTATTTCCATCACTTGTCTCTTCTTTATCTAAAAAACATCCACGCCAATTGACGTGGATGTTTTTATTTTTATAATTTTTCTAATAAATCACGAACAACCTTTGAATCAGTTGGATATGGAGTATCAACCCCGTTAATTTTTTGGTAAGGATCCTGTCCTTTACCAATCACCACACTGATATCATTAGGCGTACTGTTCATAATCGCATCTTTAATGGCTTTTTCCCGATCCATTTCAAAAATAACTTTTACATGGTCATGATTAATGTATGAATCAATGGTTTTAGCAATGTCCATTGGATCTTCAAAAGCTGGATCATCGGTCGTAAGATAAGCTACATCAGCTTCTTCACTAAGGGCTTTCCCAAATCCTTCACGGCGGTCAATTCCTTTGTTACCAGGACTACCAACGACTACCGAAACTTTACCTTCGGGACTTTGACGCTTCAAGAAATTAAGTAAGGCCTTGGTACTAGCGTAGTTATGCGCATAATCGACATACACTACCCCATGATCCTTGCTACGGTACATTTCCATTCGTCCCGGAATCCGAGTATCACGAATTCCCGCAAATAGTTCATTAGCATCAAAACCAACTAATCCAGCAGAAATAATAGCATCCGTCGCGTTATATTCATTGTAATCACCCGGAATTCCAACAGTATAGTCACCAGCAACATTTAACGCCTTGGCTTTTTTACTAAGGGCCGTCAAAGTAATTTTACTATCATTTAAAGTATCTTCATGACTATTGAAAACGAAGTCTAGATCAACTGGAAGGGAAACATCCCCACCATTTCTAGCAAATAAATAGATGTTTTCTGGATCAGTCGTTGCTTTCGCAGTGTAATAAACATCCGCAAAATCAGCTGTTTCAGCGTTTAAAATCACTACATTAGAGTTAACTAGTAATTGTTCCTTACAATGTAAGTAATTTGCAAAAGTTGGGTGTTCGTTTTCCCCGACGTGATCAGGGGAAATATTTAAAAATGAACCCACGTCAAATTTCAAACCGTAAACCCGATTTTTCAAGTAGGCTTGCGATGAAACTTCCATGATTAGGTATTTCATCCCATTATCAACTGCTGTCCGCATGTTTTTAAACAAATCTAATGATTCTGGCGTAGTTAAGTGTGATTTGAAGGTATCTTCTGGTTTGGCTCCTAAGACAGTATTAACCGTTGAAAAAAGCGCCGTTTTATTATTTGAAGCTTGTTTGATGGAATCAAATACGAAATAGGCAGAAGTAGTCTTCCCTTTGGTACCCGTAATCGCAATGGTTTTCATTTCATCTTGTGGAAATTCAAAAAAGGCCGCTGACAAAATTGACATAGCTTTTTGAATATCAGTGACAACAAATTCTGTCATACCAACGCTTTCAGCCATGTGGTGTTCGGCAACCACTCCAGTTGCACCAGCATTTTTAGCACCAGTTAAAAACTCTGGCTTGAAGTTTCCCTTACAGAAAAACAATGTATTAGATTTAATGTCACGTGAATCATAACTCACGTAATCAAATTTAGTATGGTTAGTTTTATTTTCTTCTTTTAGTAGATTGTGTTCTAGTAAAATAGTCTTAATTTCATCAATATTTAAGGACAATCTTTTTACCCCATTTTTTATATGTAATATTTTTTTACGTTCCCCTAATTCTAGCAAAAAAGAGGAACAAAAACAAAAGGACTAATCAAAATGATCAGTCCTTTTTCAACTAGTTAACCGCTGCAATCTTTTCAACATCGACATTATCTAATTGGTTACTTACAACATTAACGACCTTTAAGGCCTTATCAATTTCGTCTCTTTCAAGTCCGAGAATTTCGAAACATTCATTAACATGGTCGTATACTTCATCACGCATTGCTTTAGCGTGTTCAGTAATATTGATGTTAACAACTCGTTCGTCTTTAGTTGAACGAGTTTTGGTAACCCAGCCATTCTTTTGAAGCCGTTTAAGGAGTGGAGTTAAAGTTCCACTATCAAGATCAACATATGATCCTAATTCACGAACTGTAATTGGAGAATGTATCCAAAGAACTAACATCACAGCATATTGGGGATATGTTAACCCATATTCTGCTAATACATGTTGGTAAAATCTATTAAATTTCTTGTTTGCGTTGTAGATACCGAAACAAAGTTCACTATCAATTTGTCTACTACCTGCCATAAAATCTACTCCTATCATTAATTAATCATATATGCACATATTGTACACTTATCATTATATACATAATCACATACTTTTTGTACACTTTTTACTTTTTTTATTAAAAAAATGCAATTATTTAATTTAGCAAAATTAAATTTTGCGTTGGAAATGCCTAGTTTACGGCATTAACGTTGTCTAATAAAGTATACATTAGATTTATTATCAAAAAGTACTGATACAATTTTATAATATTGTAACAAGATAAAAACACTAATTAGTACACAACTTGTCTAGTTTTTATTTTATTGAATAAGTAAGTTATTTGACTAAAATTTAATATTATTCTACATTTAAATGATAACTAGCTAAGGAGTGACAGAATGGAAACTTTTATTATTTTTTTGTGGGGAACTTTGGGAGGATTATGTCGCTATTCAATTACTAATTTAATGAATTATCATCATTTTCCTTTAGCAACCCTATTAATTAATTTATCTGGGGCGTTATTTTTACCAATTTGGACTGATTACTTATGTAAGAAACTCCATTTTTCGCAAAAAGTTAATCGGGAATTTGGAACTGGGTTTATTGGATCATTTACCACCTTTTCAGGAATGATTTTAGATGCTTTCAAATTAATCCAATTACATGAATATAACTATTTAATGATCTATTTAGGAATCACTGTCATTGGTGGCGTAATCTTAGCTATTTTAGGTGATGCATTTGCTAACTACTTAGGTACCAAGGAGGAATTCCATGATTTATAATTATTTGATTTTTATGTTAGGCACTGGGATTGGTGCAATCACGCGATTTAAATTAACTAACCAATTAAAAAAATCCAATCATGGGATGGTCGCAACGTTCATTCTAAATATGAGCGGTTGTGTGATCGCCGGAATTTTATTTAATTTCTCCCCACTTCTTAAACTAAGTGTATTGTTGTTTGGTTTTATTGGCGGAATGACTACTTATTCAACTTTTAATAGTGAAATTGCTAACTCATTTTTTGGTTTAAAATTCAAAAGTGCATTTGGGTATCTCTTTTTAAGTTATGGAATCGGTTTACTTTTATGTTGTTTAGGTTTTTACATTACCAAATCACTCTAATATTTTTGCAGCAAAAAAGACATCAGCCCAACTGGACTGATGTCTTTTTAACTAGTTATTATTCGAAGAAGACACGACTATGTGAAGTTTCGTTATAAACATCAAAACGACCTTGTTTTAATTCAACTTTGTACATATCAGTTTTCTTAGTTTCGTTTTTAGCGAAGTTCATTAATTCATGTTCTACACTAGTATTATCTTTGTGACCTTCAGAATTTAATAATTCTTCTTGAACACGAGGATCCTTTAAAACTTCTTCTAATTTCTTTTCTAATTTTGCACCATCTGTAGTAAATTCTTTCATAATGATATCTCCTATATATTGTATGTGACATAATTATATCGCTCATAATTATGAAACTCACGTATTATGCTTTATTTTAGAAAATCTTTGTCTAGAAAAGCTGGATTTGGATATGAGTAGAAACCTTGACCACTTTCAGTCCCCAATTCACCTTTATCAAGTTTTTCTTTAAGCATTTTAGCTGCTTTTTGAACTAGCGGATCTTTATCCATTGAGGTAATTTCATACATGGTTCTTAATCCGATAGTATCCATAATTGAGAATGGACCAACTGGGGCACTAGTTGCAATAATCCAAGTTTTATCGATTGCTGCTGGTTCTGAAACTCCATCAGCCCATAATTTCAATGCAGCGGTTAAAAATGGAATCAACAATGAATTTAAAACATATCCCGGTTGTTCCTTATTAATTTTAATTGGGACCATTCCAATTTCACGTGAAAGTTTTTCAAATGCAGCGGTTAAAGCTGGATTAGTTTTAGCTTGGGGCATAATTTCAGCAGTATTATTAATCCAAATGTTGTTAGCAAAATGGTAAGCAATATATTTATCGGGACGTCCAGTGTCTTCAGCAAATGTTGATGGTAATAAAGTTGATGTATTCGTAGCTAAAATTGTATCTGGATCAGCGATTTTAGCAAATTTCTTGTAAAATTCAATTTTAATTTTGGGATCTTCAGGAAGAGCTTCAATAACTAAATCTTGGCCCTTAATTGCTTCATCAAGGTTCGTAGTATACTTTAAGTTTTTAGCAGCTTTTTCAGCTTCAGCAGCAGGAACATGAATATCTTTTTCAACTGCTTTTACCCATCTAGCAACTCGTTTTTGTGCACGTTCAAGAGAACCTTCTGAACGACCATAAATAGTAGTATCTTTTCCATGTAATGAACACATATATGCGATTTGAGAACCAAGAGTTCCCCCACCAATAATAGTAATTTTATTAAATTCCATTATTTTCACACCCTTTATTTATAATTATTTTTACATTTAAAGTATGCTTCTAATATAGTTGTTTTACAATCATTTCGACCTTCTTTTTTAGAGTCATTTGAATTGCAAATACCACATAAATCAATCATACTGAAAACGTATTCATATCAAACGAATAGAGGTCTAAAATTATGATTGAAAAATTTCTCATTGGAACTTATACCATTAATAATAGTGACGGAGTTTATCAAATTGAACTCGATGATGATAAAAAACAACTACAAAATGCAAAGTTAGTAGCTAAAATTGAAAGCCCCACTTATCTGGCAGAATCACCTAAACACATGCTTTACGCCGTAGATCGTAACATGGACCAACCAGATTTACGTGGTGGAGTTGCTGTTTTTGATATTAACAAGGTACCAGCTACCCTAAAACAAGAAAACATTGAAACTGGAACCTCTGATGCGTATGTAGCGATTGATGAAGCTCGTCAATTAGTTTATACCGCTAACTACCATATGGGTTATGTCTCTGTTTACAAAATTCAAGATGATGGTACTCTTCGAATTGCTGACCGAGTTCAAAGTATTGGTGAAGTTGGTCCTAAGCCAGAACAAGCTGATGGTGCTCATCCTCACTACGCTAATTTAACTCCGGATAATCGTTTAATTGTCTGTGATTTAGGAACTGACAAAGTGAATGTTTATGATGTTGCTGATGACGGGAAACTTTCTCAAGTTAGTGAGTTCAACACTATTCCTGGATATGGCCCTCGTAATATTGAATTCAACAAGGAAACTAATAAGGGTTATCTGGTTGGTGAATTAAGCAGTATGATTTCTGTGTTAGATTACGATCCTAAAACGGCTAAATTAACCCTTGAACAAACTCAATCTACTATTCCTAGTGATTGGACTGAACACAATGGTGCTGCTGCAATTAAACTATCTAACGATAACCGCTTTGTTTACATTTCAAACCGTGGTAATGATTCCATTGTCGTTTTTAAGATTCTTGCTGATGGTAACCTTGAAAAAGTACAATTAATTTCTACTGAAGGTGAATTTCCTCGTGATTTCAACTTCAACGCTGATCAATCAATGTTAATCGTAGTTAACCAAAATACTGATAATGCTACCCTTTACGAACGTGATGCTGAAACTGGTAAATTGAAAATGATTCAAAAGAATTTTGAAGTTCCCGAAGGTACTTGTGTCATGCCTCGAACTAAATAGGAGTTTTAATGATTGTTGGTCTTATACTAATTCTAATGGGATTATGTTTTCTCGGACTGCTACGTACAACTTGGAGTTGTTGCGGTTCAATTATTGGATTGATTATGCTTCTCTTTGTGATAAGTCTATTCATTACCTATTTTTGGATTGTCTTAGTCATCGTAGTAGTCATTGGAATCATCTATTTTATTGGGAAAAATACAAATTAAAAAAGGAAGCCCTTAATTAGGCTTGAACTGAACCCCTTAAATTGGAGAACCCAATTTAGGAGGTTCTTTTTGTTTACATCAGAAATCAAATTAGCTGCTATTAAAGATTACAATAATGGCGTTCCAACAAATACTATAATGCGAAAATATGGTATTAAGGGTACAGCTACGCTGTACGAATGGATAAAACGTTTAGAAATATTTGGTGAAAGTGGATTAATTAATAATTCAACCAAGACACGATACTCTTATTCATTTAAAATTAAGGTTATAAATTGGCGTCTTGAAAATAATGAATCATATCCTAATACTTCACGTTACTTTAAAATTAGGAATCCTGTGACAATATTTCAGTGGGAAAAGTTATTATCAATTGGACGTCTAAAACCTTTTAAAGGAAGACTAATCAAAATGAATAATAATAAAGAATCACTAGAGGAAAAATTAAACAGACTTGAACAAGAAAACACCTACTTAAAAGCTAAAATTCAATACATGGGAAAAATAAAAGCCTTAACTCAAAGTCAAAAGAAATGCCAAACAGAGAAAAAACACAAATAATTACTGAGTTAAGGCGTGACTTTAATTACCCGTTACACATGTTATTAGATATAGCAGAAATATCTAGTAGTAGTTATCATGATTCATTAAAACGTGACTATTCTAGTAATGACCAAAGGGTCATTGCAGAAATCAAAAGAATTAGGTCTGAATTTATTGATTATGGATATAGAAGGATTACTTTAGAATTAAATAATTTAGGATTTAAAATAAATCACAAAAAAGTCCTCCGAATAATGAATTCAGAAGGACTATTGTGTACTGCTTATGAAAGAAAAACTAGAAAATATAATTCATACAAAGGAAAACGTGGAAAAGTATCTCCCAATAGAATTAATAGACGATTCAAAACTGACAGACCTTTACAGAAAATAGTTACTGACGTTACTGAAATACGTTGGGGTAATAAGACCATGAATGAACGAGCTTATTTTACAGCATATATGGATTTGTATAATAACGAAATTATAACCTGGAGTCTAAGTTTGCATCCAACTGTAGAGTTTGTTGTAAAACCTTTAGCAGAATTAGTTTTAGCTCGTCCAAAATTAAAATATCGTATGACAGTTCATTCTGATCAAGGATTTCAATATCAAAATGCAAAATTCGTAAATATTTTGAAAGATAATAAAGTATTTCAAAGCATGAGCCGTAAGGCTACATGTTTGGATAATGCTTGTATTGAAAGTTTTTTCAATCAATTAAAAGTTGGAACAATTCATAACTTTAGTTATGATAGTTACTCAAAACTAAAGTCAGCTGTTAATAAATACGTCCATATATATAATAATTATCGTATTAAAGAAAAACTGGGCGGAATGTCACCGGTTCAATACCGGCTCTATTCCGCCCAGAAAATTGCATAACCATTCTCCAATTTTAAGGGTTCAGGTCAGCTTCCTTTTTTAATATCCACTCATTTTCATCATGATAACCGTCGTTTAAATCAAGTCCATTAGGAATTACCCGGTTAAGCGTAAAACCTGCCTTTTTAGCGACATGGTTGCTACGGTCATTATCAACTGCAATTTTTAAAATTAATTTTTTGAGTTGTAGATTATTGAACCCATAACGAATTAAAGCTTTTAATGATTGTTGCATAATACCATGTCCAACAAAGTCGTTAGTCAACCAATATCCGATTTCCGTCTGTTTTAATTTCTGATTAATAGTATTAAAACCAATTAAGCCTGCATATTTATCATGATATTGAATGCCAAAAACCATTGCTTGTTTTTCATTAAATTTTTTAATGTTTTCCTTTAAAAATTGACGTTGAATTTCTAGAGTTTCCTTCGTTGCCCATGGTAACCATTTTGCCAATGTCTCCCGTGAATCAGCTACCAATTGATAAATTTCATCGGCGTCATCGGCAGCTGGAATTTTTAACGTTAATTCATTATTTACCATAATTTCAGTCATACTTAGCCTTCTCCCAATTAAGTTTTATTCAGTATACAAACTAATTTCTAGCTAAACAACAAAAAACACCACTTTTCAGTGGTGTTTTTTAATGTGTGTGTAATAGTTGAAGCTAATTATTTAAGAACCTTAATTGATGTATCATCATGTCTTTGGGTATATTGCAAAATGTAGATTGCAATAATGATCAAAGCAGCACCAATCATTTCAACAAAGTTTAAAGTTGCGTGGAACCAGAAAATACTAATTACGAATGTAATAACTGGTTGAATGGCATCAATTAAACTGATTGATTCTGAGGTTGTAAAACGTGTTGCGTAAATAATTGTAGGGAATGTAATAATAGTTCCGAAGAAAATGATACCGGCAATTCCTAAAACACCACCAGTAGTTAAGTGTGGCACACCTACCCAAACTGGTTGGTTCAAGTTAAAGGTAATACTTGCAATTAAAGTCCCCCAACCAAGAATAATCAATGGTGGGTTATCCTTACCAATTTCTTTAGGTAAAACAACGTAACATGCAGCAGTAATTCCTGAAATAATACCCATGACTAAGGAAATCATTGGAATTGATAATTCACTCAAGTTACCTTTAGTAACTGAAAGAAATACCCCAAATAAAGCAATGATGAACACTACCAAATCCATTTTGTTAGGCATTTTCCGTTGGAATACCAAAGCACCCATTACGATGAACAATGGAGCTAGATATTGCAAGATAGTTGCCGTACTAGCACCGTTTGCCCCACCTTGTTGAATAGCAATATAGAAACTATCCATGTTAGCAGCAAGACCAAATAGTCCATAAGCGACTAACCAAGCAATTGATCGCCAACTTTTGAAAACGTTGAAAATCTTACCTTTATAGATAATTGCACAAAGGGCTAATAAAATGATACCTGTAAATGTGGTACGAGCAGATAGAAACCAACCTGCTGGAATTTTGTTTTCTTGAGATACGAACTGTTGTAAAGTTCCAGAAAAACCCCAAGATGATGACGCAAAAACTGCTAAAAGCATTCCTTTTGCGGCGTTGCTCATTTTCTTTGCTGAAGCCATTATACTTCCTCCTCTAAATCTTATGTTATAAATATAAGGCCTGATTTAATTTACAACAAGATTTCATGTTGCGTTTTGCAACATAAGACGAAGAATTCTTAATTATTTCTTTAATTTATCAATTAAAATCCCTGCAATCAATCCGAAAATTAAGAATGGTAAGAAATCTAATCCGATACTGAACATTGGAATATTGTGCATACATAAGTTATTAAGCATTGTGAATGGTTTAAATGCCAATAATTCTGGTGGTAAGTTATGAATCAAATCTAAGATGGCCGGAATCATAACAATTCCAATTGTAGTTTTGTAGATAGTTTGTTTAATTCCAAGAATTGGTGATAGCATTCCTAATAAAATCAAAGCAATTGCTAATGGGTATAGGAAGCTAAGAATTGGTGCTGAATAAAGGATGATCTTTTCAAGTCCAAAATTAGCAATGGCAAATGAGATGATGGTTGCCATGGTAAGAAATTTACGGTAACCAAATTGTGGGAACCGTTTACTTAAATCTTGTGATAATGAAGTTAAAAGTCCAATGGCAGTAGTTAAACATGCCAATAAAGTTAATGCAGCTAGAATGGCAGCCCCTGCCATCCCGGTATAATGTTTCATAATTTCAGTGAAAGCAGTTCCACCATCAGCAGCCGCTTTGGTGAAGTTTAAACTTCCAGCTCCTAATGCAATTAGAAAAGCGTAAATCAATGCTTCAAATCCCATTGTCAAACCACCAACTTTGGCGATTGCTAATGATTTTTGTTTTGTACGTTTTTCAAATACTTCGATAGCAGCGATGATTGTAACACCAAATCCTAATCCAGCTAGCGCATCCATAGTGTTATAACCTTCTAGGAATCCGTTAACAAATGAAGCAGTTCCGTGACCTGGTTGTGGCATTAAAGGTAAACCACGAATATCACCGTAAAGACAGAATGCGATGAAGAAAAGTAAAATCATCAAAATAATGAAGATTGGATTCAATACTTTTCCAACGTTACGAGTAACACTTGCTTCATTGAACGCTAATAGTAAAGCGGCAGCAAAGAAAATTGCAGTGAAAATTAATAATGCTGGTCCATCAAAACTCTTAGGAATAAATGGTTGTACTCCCATTGAGAAAGTAACGGTTGCCGTACGGGGTGATGCAATCAATAAACCAAGTGAAGCATGGGTTAAAACCAAGAACATGATGGCAAAACCCTTACCTGCTGGTGCAGCAAGATCATACATACTCTTACTTTTAGTAATACTTAAAGCCAAAATGGAAAATAATGGCAAACAAATTGCTGATAAAATAAATCCAATGGTAGCAGGCAACCAGTTGTGGCCTGAAATTTGTCCTAAATGAATTGGGAAAATTAAGTTTCCCGCTCCAAAGAATAATCCGAATAGTAATGAGGCTAACAATAGATATTGTTTAAACCCTAGTTTAGTTGGTGTTTCCATAGTAATACTCCTTAATTTTTAGTAGAAAAAAATCCCTAGTTATCAAATAACTAAGGACGACTTTGCGCGGTACCACCTATTTTTTTAATATTTTCACAAATATTAACTCGCTAAGTATAAAAATTCTTTTCTGATGATATAAAAAGACGCCCTTGGTTTAAAACCAAGGACGTCTTACACGTGTTACCACCTTTATTCCCAATTAGAAACGAAAATTATTGTACTGATAATTAAATTGAAAACAAAAAACGCCCGCAACTGTCATAAAACAGTTAAGGACGTTTGCACGTGTTACCACCTTTGTTCCCAATTATTTCTAATTGGCTCGAAAAGTATAAATATTTTTATACTTAAGTGCGGTAATGGGCACGTCCAGCAAACACTCAAATTCGCATTTGCAACTTGTAGATTACTTTCATTTGAAATCAGTTATCTCTTTTTCACCAACCAGAGACTCGCTTAAACATAACTTCAGACTACTCTTCTACGCTTCGTCTTTTTTCTTATTGGTTATACTTTAATGGTTAAATTCGTTTGTGTCAATCATTTATTTAAATAAAATTAATAATCCAATGATTGCAATTACCACAATTGTAATCGCAAAGGCTTTTTCAGCCGGTTTGAAAATTGGTTGATTAGGGGCAATTTCTTTTCGTGCATACATAAATACCGGAATCCCAATCGCATAAATGACAAATGCAATGGTTAAGTACTTAACTCCAGCTGTATATCCCATAAATAACGTTCCAATAATCGCTAAAACAGCCGTAATTTGGGCTGCATGACGAGAAACATTCACTGGGTGTTGGTCTGGATTAAAAGTTTTATCACTTTTGCTAATTTTAGCCAAATAGAGCATTGAAATTAAGTACGGTGGAATTGTCATTGTAGCCACAATGGTCAAAGTCGTATCAAAAGCACGTCCAGCAAAATGCGTCATGATGATGATAATTTGAATTACTACGACAGTCATGATTAATGATGCTACAGGAACATGATGTTTTCCAATCTTACGGAAAAATTTTGGAAAAGTTCCGTCTTCTGAGGCTGCCCGAGGCATTTCAGACAAGACTAGGATCCAACTTAACCAACTAGCTAAGACGGCCACGATTACCCCAAAAGTAATAATTAAACGACCAACTGGACCTAAGACATAGTCCATTAACATGGCCGTTGAAGGACTTGGAATATGTGCTAATTGTCCATAACTAGCAATTCCTAGTGGAAGAATGGAAACTAAGGCATACAATACCAAACAAAGAATAAATCCATCCCGAGTTGCTCGACGAACATCCTTTTGGCTTTCAGCATTTCCGGATAGGACAACTGCGCTTTCAACCCCAGAAAAGACCCAAAGCGTTGTTAACATGGCCCCCTTCATTTGTTCAAATAACCCACCTAAGGCATGATAATGAATTGGCGGAATATCAGTTGAAGCAAGTGGATTAGTCATAAAAATGTGCCAATTAAAGGCTACAATCATGGTAATTATGAAGGTTGCCACAATTAGTAACATACAAACTGTGCCTAACATATCAACTTTACTCGTCGTTTTAATTCCTCGTAAAATCAAAAAAGTCATCGTCCACAGGATAATTGTTCCACCTAAGATAGCCAACCAATTGTTACCACCAAAGAACATTCCTGGCCAAAAAGCATCCAAAGTTGACATTAACAGAACTGAATACGCTGCAATCGCAAATGATTGGCAGATCCAATATCCCCAACTGACAAAGAATGCGGCAAATTTACCAAATCCAGCTTGAGCATAATGATAAAGTCCCGTGGTATATTGTGGGCGAACTTGAGAAAGAATCATAAATGATCTGACAATCATCCAAATAATTAATCCCGTCAATCCCCAAGCTAGTAATTGTGCAACTAGCCCTGCATGTAATGACATATTTTGTGGAAGATCATAAATTCCCCCGCCGACCATTGCTGATAAGACGAAAGCCGTTAATCCTAATCTTCCAATTTTTTCGTTTGATTTATTTCCCAAAAGGCACCTCTTCTAATTTAAGCATCTCTTAAATTATAGTTAAAAATCTGCTAAATCGCAATTTAATTCATAAAAGCAAAAATAACATCCCCAATTGAGGACGTTATTTTTTAGATATGGAAATGTTTCTTAACAACGTGATAAGCCTTTTTGGCATATCCATTACTTAATTTATGGTAACTTTTAGCATGATAATTTGAATAATTAGCCGGAGTTGGAACTGTCATTGAAGTATCAACCGTTGAACGACCAGTTGCATAATTAAACGCAATTCCCGGTTGAACATTATAGAGATAACGATTGAAGTGCATTGTGCCATCTGTACTGGTAGCTTCTACCCAAACTCCCTTTGCCATCAAATCCATGCCTTGATAAACAGGAGTAACTTGATAAATAACCTTTTTATTTTCACTCAAAGCATCACGAACCATTTCTTCAGTAATTTGCATAACTTTTTGATTAGAAAAAGCTGATTGGGTAATTAAGTTTTTGGGATTATCAATTGAACCTTTATCTCCGCTAGCATATTGCCCATTACTGTTTAAATTAAACGTACAAGTATACGCAATCAAATGCCCACGATTAACTGGAAAAACGCGTTCTCCATTTACTTGTTTCGGTTGATTAAACCAGCCAGTCGGTTTGAATACTTGCGGTGCACGACCATTTGACTTACCTAAATTATTTTTAGTTAGATAAGCTGTTGCCGTCCCCGCCCGATTTAAATTATCCAAATTTGAATAATCAATCTTATTGCTAGTGTAATCAGAGGCTTTAACGGTTTCTGGTTGATCACTATTTAAAATATCATAAGCCTGTGAACCAGATTGATAGTTTTCACTAGCTAATTCAGTATATGTACCGGTTTGATTAGGTGCAATAGCAGCGCTTGCTACAGGTACCAAACTCGTTAATGCTAACGTGGAAAGCGTAACGGTTACTGCCACTCGTTGCATAATTTTCATCTTCAACACTCCTCTAATATGTACGAACGTATGTTTCTATTTTAGCAATAATTGCCAAAATAAAAAAGCCTGTTTCCAGACTTTTTCAAATTAAGCTTCAAAAACGATTTTGCCTTCACAGAAGGTCATTTTATTTTCAGCATTTACTTGGTCACCAATGAATGGTGTGTTATTACCCTTAGAACGCATTTCTGCTTCATTAATTTGACGTGAATTTACTAAATCCCAGATGGCAAAATTAGCAATGTTACCAACTTTAACTTGGTTGCTGTCATCAAGATTAAAAATAGATGTTGGATTAGAACTCATCCATTTAATTAATTGAGCTAAAGTGATTTTTCCAGTTTCAACTAGGCGTGTGTATAGCAATGGGAATGCTGTTTCAATTCCAGTAATTCCAAAGGCAGAATGCACAAATGATTCACCCTTATCTTCATCAGTATGTGGGGCATGATCGGTCGCAATCATATCAATGGTTCCGTCTAATAAACCAGCTAATAATGCTTCACAGTCCTTTTTATCTCGCAAAGGTGGATTCATCTTAAACATGGGATTATCAGCTTTAATCATTGAATCATCTAATAGTAAATGATGTGGTGAAACCTCAGCAGTAACGTTCACGCCATCCGCTTTGGCACGACGAATTAATTCTACACTACGAGCTTTAGAAACGTGACAAACATGGTAATGCACACCGGTTACCCGTGCTAACTCTAAATCACGGGCTAATTGACTAGTTTCAGCAACATCAAGTGCACCCTTCATACCAAGTCGATCTGCGGCAGCCCCGGCATTCATCACTCCACCATCCATCAAAGCATGATCTTCAACGTGAGCGGCTAATGGCAAACCAGTTTTAGCAATTCCAACCATTGCATCGTACATGGTCTTAGCAGTTTGAATTCCAAATCCATCATTACTAAATCCAATCGCACCGGCAGCTTTCATGGCTGCAAAATCTACTAATTGTTCCGTTTTTTCTTCATAAGTAACAGGAGAATATTGATCAACTTTGATAACACCTTTCTTAGCATTATCTGCCACCATTTTCTTCATTAAATCTGGTGTGTTTGGAACTGGAGTCACATTTGGCATGGCACAAACAGTGGTGTAACCACCATGAGCTGAAGCCATACTCCCAGTTTCAATGGTTTCCTTTTGAGTTTGACCAGGATCTCTAAAGTGGACGTGAACATCTACTAAACCAGGTAAAATAGTTTTACCCTTTGCATCAATTACGCGATCAGATTCGACGTTTACTTCTGGAGCAATGGCAGTAATCATACCATCCGTCACTAGCAAATCTTTATTTTTTTCAATTCCAGCTTGGTAAATATCAGCATTTTCAATCAAAATTTTCATATTAGTCTACTCCCAAAATATCAGCTTCGTTAATGATCCCTTTAGCCACCATAATATCAGTTAAAATTGCCATTCTCATGTACATCCCGTTTTTCATTTGCGTAAAGATTCGTGATTTATCACTTTCAACTAAGTCAGAATCAATTTCCACGCCACGATTTACGGGAGCTGGATGCATGATAATTGCATTGTCTTTCATAGTTGCGTAGCGTTCCTTGCTTAGGCCGAATTGTTTGTGATAAGCTGCTTCATCAAACTTAGTAAGTTCATCACCAAGTCGTTCTTTTTGGACTCTAAGCAACATC
The DNA here is from genome assembly GCF_050500285.1 of Fructilactobacillus sp. Tb1. Classification (GTDB taxonomy): domain Bacteria; phylum Bacillota; class Bacilli; order Lactobacillales; family Lactobacillaceae; genus Fructilactobacillus. The sequence goes on from NZ_CP191377.1 coordinate 1,657,255, forward strand.
ACAACGTCAGAGTTTTTAGCCACTTCATCGACAGTTAAATGAGGACCGTAAGCGGCAAATTTTTCATCGTACCATTGGTCTGGTCCCGCAAATGAGACAGTTGCGCCTAAACGAGTAAGCAATTCCATGTCTGAACGAGCCACACGGGAATGGTTTAAATCACCGATGATAGCTACTTTGATACCTTTGAAAGTCCCAAATTCTTCATAAATAGTAAGCATATCAAGAAGTGATTGTGATGGATGTTGACCACTACCGTCACCAGCATTAGCGATGCTAATGTCTAAGTTCATATTTAATAATTCGTTGTAGTATTCATTTTCTGGATGACGAATGACAGCTAAATCAACTCCAATTGCTTGAATCGTTTTAACTGTATCTTCTAACGTTTCCCCTTTAGTAACTGAACTTTTCGAAGCGTTAAAGTCGATCACTTGCATCCCTAAACGACGTTCTGCCATGTCAAAACTAGTATGCGTTCTTGTACTATTTTCAAAGAATAAGTTCATTGCGTAAACCGGACGATTTAATTGAACTTGTTTCCCAGCTTTAAATAATTGGGCTAATTTAATTTTATGTAGTACCTCTGCTTCACTCATGTCCGCAACGGTTACTAAGTCGTGTTTATACTCGATTGTCATGTTGATCCTCCTAATAAATGCATCTTTATAAATAAATTTGCATAAATAAAAGACATGCCACCATTAACGTAGCATGTCTAGTTTGAATTCAACATCACCAAGTTAACTTGTCGACCTCTCTGGATCGAATTAAAGCACTCTTTATTTATTGGTAATAACTCTATCTAATATAAGAACAAAAGTCAAATATATCTTTTGTTTGACAATTATCGCAAACTTGATTAGTATTAATAAAAATTAATCTTAATTTGGTTCAGAGAAACCAGAAGATGTCCTCGATAAATTATAAATAACAGAACACCATAATTTCGACTATTGAATTTCTCTGAACTTCGTCGTAATTATGGTGTTTTCTATTTTAAAGGAGTTTATTATGTCAGATATTTCAATTTCAGCTACCATTGGAAAAGAAACTTATGCTCACCCATTTATTAACGCTGCCGGGGTTTATGATGAAACTGCCGACCAAATGGATGCAATTTTAGCATCCCAAGCTGGTGGTGTCACTACTAAAAGTGCCACTTTAAAATCACGTCCTGGAAACCCACTTCCCCGTTACTACAACACTGATTTAGGTAGTATTAACTCAATGGGTCTTCCTAACCAAGGACTAGACTATTATCTCAAATACATTGAAGAAACCGATACTGATAAACCCATTGACCTTTCAATTTCCGGAACTTCAATGGCTGATAATATTGAGGCTTTGAAGAAGGTTCAAGCAAGTAGTTTTGCTGGATTAACTGAATTGAACTTATCTTGTCCAAACGTAATTGGAAAACCTCAAGTTGGTTATGACTACGCTGCGATTGAAGATACTTTAGCTGCTGTGTTCGAATTCTTCACTAAACCACTTGGGCTAAAACTTCCACCTTACTTTGATTTACAACAATATGATGCTGTAGCTGCTATCTTAAACAAATATCCACTAACTTACATCAACGCGATTAATAGTGTTGGTAATGGATTAATTGTTGATGCGGAAACTGAATCAGTGGTAATCAAGCCTAAAGGTGGTTTCGGTGGTCTTGGTGGAACTTACATCAAACCAGTTGCCTTAGCTAACGTGCGTGCTTTCCGTCAACGTTTGAACCCTGAAATTAAAATCATCGGTACTGGTGGTGTATCTACTGGACTTGATGCCTTTGAATTAATTCTTTGTGGGGCTGACATTGTCGAAGTTGGTACAATTCTTGCTAAAGAAGGTCCGGCCGTCTTTGAACGTTTGGATAATGAACTTAAAGCAATTATGAAAGAAAAAGGCTACGATAAATTAAGTGACTTCCGTGGTAAATTAAAAGAATATCAAGGATAATAAAGTTAAATTTAAGAACCTAATTTAGGTTCTTTTTTATTTAGGAGGATTTTCTATGTCAAAATCAATGACTGAACATCGTGACTGGATTGTTAATTTTTATAAAAACCGGAATTGGTACCGTTTTTCTCCCCTCATTCGTTTGAACTTTTTAAGTGAAGAAGTCGGCGAATTAAATCGTGCCATTCGGACCATCGAATTAGGCCGTGATCATCCAGGTGAAAGTAAGAAAACTGAAGCTGAAAAACAATATAATTTACGAGAAGAATTAGCTGATTGTATGGATCAAATCCTAGTTATCGCTGAAAAGTATGGAATCAGTCCTGACGATTTAATTAAACAAAGTGAAACCAAGCTCAAAAAGCGGTTCAACTTACCTGACTAGATTGCTTTTTTTGGGAAAAGCTCCTAAAGTAGTTTTTGTATTTTAAAAACAAGGAGCGTTATCTGTGAAAAAGAAAATTAAGTATCTAGTATTAGGAATTATTGGTATTTTGGTCGTCTGCATTCTAGGATTATTATTCTGGTTTCATGATGAACTACAAACCTTAAGTTCAGTAAAAAAAGTTAGTAACTACCCCGCTTACACCATGACATATAAAAACGATTACAACTTGGATGGTCTTTTAAAACAAGGAGTATCAAATGATAGCGAATTAATTCAATTTGCTTCAAAGCAACTGTTAAAGGGACTTCCATTAACTATTAAGGTTCCGAAAGTTGGTTGTACTACTTTTGCAACTTCTACTCCTAATGGACAACATCTTTTTGGGCGAAACTTTGATTTAGAATATTCACCTTCAATGTTAGTCAAAACTGCTCCCAAAAACGGATATAAGAGTATTTCCATGGTTGATCTCCGTTTCTTAGGCCTCACTAAAAACAGTATGAATAACCCCAAGAAAAAATTGATTACATTGGCTGCACCTTATATTCCATTTGATGGAATCAATGAAAAAGGTGTGTCAGCAGCGGTTCTTTGGGTACCTGATAAAACTACTAATCAAAAAACTAAGAACAAGCCTAATATTACTACTAGTGTTGCTATTCGAATGATTCTTGATAAAGCTAAAGATACTAATCAAGCTATTAGTCTATTAAAGAAATACAATATGCATGCTTCTGCTAACGGTTGTTATCACTTCCAGATTAACGATGCGAAAGGAAAAAGTGTGATTGTTGAATATGAAAACAATAAAATGTCTGTTTTGCCTCAAAATGGCGAGTCTCAAGTCCTTACTAACTTCTACAAAACAAAGGGTAACAAGTACCTCCAAGGTGATGGCCATGATCGCTACGAAGTTGTCGAACAAAAACTAAAAGAATCCCACGGCAAGCTGACTGAAAAGCAAGCGATGAAACTTTTAGATGCTGCTCATAACGGACCTGGCAAACACTTTAAAGAGGTATCAAATACTCAATGGAGTGTTGTTTACAATAACACTAAGAAAACTGCAGACGTGGTTGTCGGTCGAAATTACAATCAAGTCAGACATTATAGCGTAAATTAAACGTTACATTATCACTGAATCTGTAACACATTTCAAAATTTTATTAAATATTAAAAAAATAGAATCACTCTCTAAATTTTAATCATATCTTTTGACTTTAGTTGACCTTTGGTTGTAAGATAAAAATAGAGAACTTTATTACAGAAAGGAGGAAACATGGCTAAAAAATCACTCGTTGAAAAAAGCAAACGTCCAGCAAAATTTGCTGTACAAAATTACACTCGTTGTGAACGTTGCGGTCGCCCACGTGCGGTATACCAAAAGTTCCATCTCTGTCGTATCTGTCTTCGTCAATTAGCTCATAAAGGACAAATTCCTGGTATGAAGAAAGCTAGTTGGTAAGATTTATACACGGTTCGATTAATTCAAAATAAATTCAATAAATATAGCAAAAAGACAGTTAATCTCGCGATTAACTGTCTTTTATTTTGGATCATGTTCTTGATGCCATTGCTTTAAATAATCAAGTCGTTGTTTAAAAATACTTTCTTTTCCTTGTTCAGAAGGTTCGTAATACTCATGACCTTCAATTTCAGGTGGATTAGTTTTCATCGTCGTTAACTTATCTTTTTCCCGTTGTGCAAACTTATACCCTTTTCCATAGTTCAGGTTCTTCATTAACTTAGTTGGAGCATTTCTAATTTGCAATGGGACTGGTAAATTGCCGTGTTTTTTTACATCACTGACAGCTTTTTGCGCTGCTTTATCAATTGCATTTGATTTAGGAGCAAGGGCTAAATAAACCGTCGCTTCAATCACTGCATCATCACAATCTGGCATTCCAATGAGTTTCACGGCTTCAGTAGCATTAATACAGACATTTAAGGCCTGTGGATCTGCTAAACCAACATCTTCACTGGCAAATCGAACTAACCGCCGCATGATAAACATGGGGTCTTCCCCACCATCTAACATCCGCGTTACCCAATAAACGGCCGCATTTACGTCACTATTTCGTAATGATTTATGCACAGCTGAAATAATGTTGTAGTGTTCTTCACCTTTTTTATCGTACAATAATGATTTTCGTGTCACTAATTGTTGTAGATCAGCTAAGGTAACTTCGACTTTCTTCCCATCACGTTTCCCGTTTTCAACTGCCATTTCTAATGTATTTAGTGCTGAACGAGCATCTCCATTAGCAAATTCAGCAATTGCCATTAGATTATCATCACTAATTTGGACATCTAAGTTACCATATCCCTTAGGACTATGAATTGCTTGTTTTAACAATTCAACAATTTCAGGTGCTGTAAGTGATTTTAAGACGAAGACTTTACTCCGAGATAACAAAGCCGAGTTAATCTCAAATGATGGATTTTCAGTGGTTGCCCCAATTAAAATAATGCTTCCATTTTCCACATATGGTAAAAAAGCATCTTGTTGTGCTTTATTAAACCGATGAATTTCATCAACAAAGACAATGGTTTTTAAACCTAGTTTTTTATTTTCAGCTGCTTCTTGCATGATTTTGCGGACTTTAGTAATACTAGTTCCAACGGCACTCACACTAATAAAGTTCGCATTAGTTTCATGAGCAATAATTTTTGCTAACGTTGTTTTTCCAGTGCCCGGTGGACCCCATAAAATTAATGAAGAAATTTGATCATGTTCAATCAAATTACGGAGAACAGTGCCTTTACCGATAATCTGATTTTGTCCGACAAATTCGTTCAAAGTTTCTGGACGAACCCGGCTAGCTAATGGCGTACTACTATTATTTTCTTGATTTTCGAATAATGATTTTTGTTCCATAATTATTCACCTCCATTTGTATAAATTAAAAAAGAACAATCCCATAGTGGAATTGTTCTTTGAAGTTTAGTTGTATATAACGACTGCTTGATAAGAATTTAATCCACGAACGTGTGTTTGTTGATTTAATTTTACCTCATTTTCGTTATCTAAAGCAAGTTGTCCGTCGTATGACTTAGATAAGGGAACATTTTTATTACTTAAGTTTACTAAAATAGTAATTTTGTGATTAACATATTTCATTTCATAAGCAATTACATCATCATTTTCACTGGTGATTTCATGTAAATCGCCATTAAGCATAATTGGTTTAATCGCATCTGATTGCCGAAATTTAATCATTTGTTGGTAAAAACGCAATACTGAATCCGGATTGTCTAATTCAGCGGCAACATTGATTCCTGCTCGATCATTTCCCAAGGATAACCAAGGTTTCCCAGTTGTAAATCCAGCATTGACACTGTCATTCCATTGCATGGGAGTACGGGCATTATCACGTGATTTTAAATTTACATATTTCAATGCTGCTTCTGGTGTGAATCCTTCATTTAACGCTAATCGATAATTATTATGTGAGCTAATATCATTAAATTCATTAATACTTTGACGCGTGAAATTCTTCATTCCGATTTCTTGGCCTTGATAAATGAATGGATCTCCCGGTAAGAAAAAGTACATCGTAGCAAGGGCTTTGGCAGCTTTAGGTGTGCGTTCATCAGCATTCTTGATTAATTTTGATAACACCCGCGGCTGATCATGATTTTCTAAAACTGTGGCAAACCAACCTTCAGCCTCTTTGATACCCTTTTGACTAGCAAACATTAATTGGCGTAAATCAGATACTGACCAGTCGTTTAAGCCACGGAACCATTCGTCTCCGCTAACCATATCAATATTCATGTAACTAAAGTCAAAGACCATTGAGAAATAACCATATTTACCAACTAAGCGTTTTAATTCAGAGGGAGCCAAACCATAAGCTTCCCCAATTGTAACGGCATCATATTTATCAAAAGTTTCAGTTTTCAATTCGGCTAAGAAGTCTTCCAAGCCAGGGCGATTTTGGCCTTTTTCAATGACGGAAACTAATCCATCATTAGCATCAGCTGGTAATGATGCGTAATCTTGATCTTTCTTCAAAAAATTAATCGCATCAATTCGAAATCCAGCCACCCCTTTTTCTAGCCACCAATTAATCATTTTGTAGATGACGTGACGTAATTTAGGGTTTTCCCAATTTAAGTCTGGTTGTTGCGGTGAAAAACTATTGAAATAGAACGTTCCTGGTTCATTTGGCACTGGTTCCCAAGTTGAACCACCAAAAATTGATCGCCAGTTATTAGGCACTTTGCCATCATCAGTGTGTTTAAAAATGTAATAATCACGATATTTACTATCAGGATTATTAATCGCATCCTTGAACCATTCGTGTTGATCAGAAGTGTGGTTAACCACTAAATCCATGATGATTTTGATACCACATTGCTTAGCTTTTGCCAATAATTCATCAAAATCAGCCATTGTCCCAAAAATAGGATCGATGGCTTCATAATCAGCCACATCATATCCCATATCGTACATTGGTGACTTGTAAATTGGTGAAAGCCAAATGGTCGTAATACCTAAGTCTTGTAAGTAATCTAAGCGGGAAATAATTCCTTGAAGATCGCCAATTCCATCTCCGTTACTATCTTGAAAGGAACGCGGATAAATTTGATAGAAAATTTCATCTTTCCACCATTCAGTTGTTTTTGTCATAATTGTACCTCTTAATCGTTTTATTCTAGTCAAACACAAAAGAGCCCTTCTAGCAATGCTAGAAAGGCTCTTTTTAAATTGAATTATTTATCTAATTCTTTGTTTAGTTTGGCAGCTAATTCTTCAAAACCAGGTTTGCCAAGTAAAGCAAACATGTTCTTCTTGTAAGCTTCAACACCAGGTTGGTTGAATGGGTTAATTCCGTTCAAGTAACCTGAGATACCAACAGCAACTTCAAAGAAGTAAATTAAGTAACCTAAACTGTATTCGGATTCATCAGGAACTTCAACAGTAAGTACAGGTACTCCACCATCGTTATGAGCTAAGACAACACCTTCATAAGCTTTGTCGTTAACTTCGTTCATTGATTGACCCTTAAGGTAGTTTAAGCCATCAAGGTTTTCTTTTTCCATTGGAATTTCAACGTTGTAAGGTGGTTGTTTAACCTTAACAACTGTTTCAAAGAGGTTACGTAAACCTTCTTGAATGTATTGACCTAATGAATGTAAGTCAGTAGTAAAGTTAGCTGATGATGGGTAGATACCCTTTTGGTCTTTACCTTCTGATTCACCCATTAATTGCTTCCACCATTCTGAGAACATACGAAGATTTGGTTCGTAGTTTTCACAAAGTTCAGTAACATAACCTTTACGGTAAAGGATGTTACGTAAAGCAGCATAACGGTAAGCATCGTTCTTACTCAAATCAGGTTCAACGTAATCTTTAGATGCATCGTCAGCACCCTTCATTAATTGATCAAGATCTGCACCAGTTGCAGCAATTGGTAATAATCCAACTGGAGTCAAAACAGAGAAACGACCACCAACACCATCAGGAATGATGAATGATTCGTAACCAGCAGCTTCTACTTCAGTACGTAAAGCACCGTGCTTTGCATCAGTAGTTGCGTAAATACGTTTTGCAGCTTCTGCTTCACCGTATTTCTTAATTAATTTTTCTTTGAAGATACGGAATGCAATTGAAGGTTCAGTAGTAGTACCTGATTTAGAAATGATGTTAACTGAAAAGTCTTTATCACCAATGTAACCTTCAAGTTCGTGTAAGTATGAAGCACTTAATGAGTTACCTGCGAAGACAACTTGTACTCCACCGTTACGTTCTTCTTTAGTCTTTGAGTTGTAGAAATCGCCTTGTAAGAAGTCGATTGCAGCTTTAGCACCAAGGTAAGAACCACCAATACCAATCACAACTAATACTTCAGAATCACTTTGGATTTTTTTAGCAGCTGCTTTGATACGAGCAAATTCTTCTTTGTTGTAATCACTTGGTAAGTGTAACCAATCACGGAAATCAGCACCGGCACCAGTACCATCACGTAATTCTGTGTTAGCAGCATTTACCATAGCTTGCATTTCTGGCACTTCATTATCGTGCACAAATTTGCTTACTTTTGAATCGTCAAATTTAATATAAGCCATTATCTATCATTCTCCTAATATAAATAAATATTATTTGTTAATTCCTTCGTCAAGAGCTTTTTTAGCAAGGACAAAGTCACCAAAAGTTGCTGAACCATTGTGAGCAATTTCTGGAGCTGTGATGTACTTTTCAAGTGAGCCAACACTTAGGTAGTTGTTAAATAGTAATGTAAATTGAGCTCTAACTTTTGCAATAAATTCTGGTGTACATACACCACCACCTAAAACAATTTTGTTAGGTCTGAATGTAACAGTTAAGTCAACAACTGCTTGCGCTACATAGTAAGCAATAATGTTCCATTTAGGATCATTAATTGGAGTCTTACGACCTTCAACACCATCACGGGCTTCAAAAGTAGGACCTGATGCAACCCCTTCAAGACAATCACCATGCCATGGACAAGTTCCAGGGAAGTCCATATCATCACGGTGACGTTTTACCTTAATATGTCCGAATTCTGGAGTACCCATTACACCTAAGAAATCATCGTTAATAACAGCACCCATACCGATACCAGTACCGATAGTAATGTATGCTACTGACTTGATGTCTTCATCATCTTTTTTAGCATTAATGTATTCACCATAAGCTGAACCATTAACATCAGTTGTCCAATACATTGGAACATCAAAGTTTTCTTTCATCTTACCTAAGAAATCAATGTTACTCCAACCCTTTTTAGGAGTTTTAATAATCCAGCCATAAGTGTCTGAATTTTTATCAACATCAATTGGTCCAAATGATGCAATACCAAAGGCATCAATATGATCAAATTTCTTAAAGTACTTAATAGTCTTAGCTAAAGTTTCATCAGGTGTAGTAGTTGGAAATTGGGTTTGATCAATAACATTAAAGTTTTCGTCCCCAACTGCACAAACAAACTTAGTTCCACCTGCTTCAATACTTCCGTATAACATAATCTCATCCTCCTTGGATGTTTTTTATTATTTGTTGACTATATTATAGTTCCTGATGAAAGCGTTTGCAATGATTTTGTAAGCGTTTCCACAAGAATTATATTTCACAAAGTAAACATAGTACTACTACAATTAAATCACTTTATTTTTGTAATTTAAACCAAAGTGCCTTGAAAGGACTTTGCTTTGTGTATTCACGGTCAAATGGATAATCTGCTGGGGCTTTAAATCCTTCTTTTTCCATGTATTTGTGTTTTGAAGCAACTAAGGCTTTTTGAACACCACTACGGAAATCACGTAAGTTAACGCTAGTAGTTTGAGTAGTAACAAATACATCTGCTTCATTGTTAGCCAAAGTAAAGACATTAGTTAATAACTTAGTTAAATCTTTACGGATGTTGAAATTTCCCTTCTTGCTACGTAGGAAAGTAGGTAAATTAATGGTAATTAAATCAAATCTTAAGTTATGTTTGTTAGCATAATCTAAGAATCCACTAATATCCATACTACGAACATTTTGTGAGTCTGTAGCGATATTGTTAGCTACAAATTCACCAACTAAATCTGACTTAGCACGCTTGCTTTGATCAACATCTTCAGTTTCAGTACTTCCACCAGTAACGGCAGCTGAAACAAAACCAGTTTGGTCAAATAATAAATTCAATACTAATTTGTATTGTGAGTTTTTCTTAATTTGTTTACGCACATCACGATAGATTAAATCTAATCCAGTTTTGCTTGCGCCTTCAAGGTGAATTGGGTAAACTGTCCCGTCTTCCACAATTGTTTTGAATTCTTGTGGATCTGGTGAGATTCCTTCGATAGCTTGAATTGTGCTACCATTTTCATAATGTTTAACCTCATAAACATTTGAATAGGCATCTAAATTATCAACAATTGCTGGAATTAACATCCGACGTTGGTTATACATTCCTTCATTTTCCCAACTAATGACAATTTCACCAGCATAATTGTCAATAGTAATTCCACCTAGTCCATCACCTTGGCCGTTGAATAAACGGTATGATGAGCTACTTACACCTTGTAAAGCATTCCGTTTGTTAAATGCTACACTAAAAATACGGCTGAAAAAGTTGTCGTTGATGGCTTGGTTTTCTTTACGACTTAAAATCCAACCAATTCCATTTCCTTGCTTAGCAAGATAAGCACTTGCCACAAAGTGACCACTCTTCATCAATGCAACGAATTCACCATTATCAGTGGCGTCACTTTCGTTAACAAAATCTTTTAAACTAATTTGGGGATAACCGCCTTCAAACTTGCTAGCAGCTGATCCTGTAATTTCTATTTCTCGCATAATTTCTCCTTTGTATAAAAACCTGTTACTTCTATTGTAACTTGTAATGCTGATAAATAGTAGGAAACCATCCCATGATGATATAATTAATTTAATAATTGAAATGAGGTTTTTTAATGTACAAATATTTAGTATTTTTTGATTTAGACTCAACCTTGTTTGATGCTAATTCAAAAGTTAATGATGAAGTTGCTAATGCGATGGATGAAATTCGTGCTAATGGTGGTTTACCCGTTATTTCAACTGGACGAACTTTATACGAAATTCCTGATACTTTAGCTAAAACAAAAATTAATACCGTAGTTGCTTCAAATGGTGACTATGGCATGTTCGAAAATAAGGAAATCTTCCATCGAACTATTGATCCGGAATTAATTGACGAATTGGTTAATTTTGCCAATGAACGTGGTAATTCTGTGACTGTTTTAGATCAGGATGGTAAAGGTTCTTCTTTGCATGATCAATTATTGTTAGATGCTTGTGCTTTTGTGCATGCTCCAGTACCGAAGTTAGTAGATAAAAAATACTGGCACACTCGCCCTATTGATATGATGTTTGTCACTAATCAAGGATTAGATGAAGAATATATCAATAAATTTGGAGACAAATTAACTTTCTTCCGTAATTCTCCTTTCAGCATTGATATTGTTGATCATAATGCGTCTAAAGCAACTGGAATTGCTGCTTTAATTAAAAAAGCTGGATTACAAGGCATCCCAACTTATGCTTTTGGTGACGGAAATAACGATATTCCAATGTTAGATTACGTCGATCATGCCATTGGAATGGGAAATGGACGTCCCAATGTTAAGGAACACGCTGAATTTGTCACTACTGCTAATACTGATCACGGAATTGTGAACGGATTGAAGCACTTTGATTTAATTTGACCATTAGATATGTTATAATAATTACATATCTATCGGGGCCGTTATGGATTCGACGGGTATGGTTCGTGCCTGAGCTGCACTTCGTACTGCGATGCGTTAAATCGTCCAGTTTAATTATAACTGCAAAAAATAATAACAATTCTTACGCCTTAGCTGCCTAATAAGTAGTCGACGTAGATCCATCTAATCTTGTCCATGGATTAGTCATGGGTCCTAAATTCAATGGACTCACGCTTTGCTGCTCCCATCTGAAGTGGCGAGAAGAGATTAATCAGATTAGCCTTTCATATTAGCCTTGATTAATGGCGTCATGATTAGCGAAATTTAAATAATTAGTCTATGAGTGTAGACGTTCAGGTGGCGACATACTCGGACGCGGGTTCAAATCCCGCCGGCTCCATTTTATAAAATGAAAGACTGATATATCAACGTTTTGAGCGTTGATATATCAGTCTTTTTTTGTTGTATTTTAGTTAAAGGGCATTCAAAAGGACATTCATAAAAAAGTTATATGACCTGAACCCTTAAAATTGGAGAATGGTTATGCAATTTTCTGGGCGGAATAGAGCCGGTATTGAACCGGTGACATTCCGCCCAGTTTTTCTTTAATACGATAATTATTATATATATGGACGTATTTATTAACAGCTGACTTTAGTTTTGAGTAACTATCATAACTAAAGTTATGAATTGTTCCAACTTTTAATTGATTGAAAAAACTTTCAATACAAGCATTATCCAAACATGTAGCCTTACGGCTCATGCTTTGAAATACTTTATTATCTTTCAAAATATTTACGAATTTTGCATTTTGATATTGAAATTCTTGATCAGAATGAACTGTCATACGATATTTTAATTTTGGACGAGCTAAAACTAATTCTGCTAAAGGTTTTACAACAAACTCTACAGTTGGATGCAAACTTAGACTCCAGGTTATAATTTCGTTATTATACAAATCCATATATGCTGTAAAATAAGCTCGTTCATTCATGGTCTTATTACCCCAACGTATTTCAGTAACGTCAGTAACTATTTTCTGTAAAGGTCTGTCAGTTTTGAATCGTCTATTAATTCTATTGGGAGATACTTTTCCACGTTTTCCTTTGTATGAATTATATTTTCTAGTTTTTCTTTCATAAGCAGTACACAATAGTCCTTCTGAATTCATTATTCGGAGGACTTTTTTGTGATTTATTTTAAATCCTAAATTATTTAATTCTAAAGTAATCCTTCTATATCCATAATCAATAAATTCAGACCTAATTCTTTTGATTTCTGCAATGACCCTTTGGTCATTACTAGAATAGTCACGTTTTAATGAATCATGATAACTACTACTAGATATTTCTGCTATATCTAATAACATGTGTAACGGGTAATTAAAGTCACGCCTTAACTCAGTAATTATTTGTGTTTTTTCTCTGTTTGGCATTTCTTTTGACTTTGAGTTAAGGCTTTTATTTTTCCCATGTATTGAATTTTAGCTTTTAAGTAGGTGTTTTCTTGTTCAAGTCTGTTTAATTTTTCCTCTAGTGATTCTTTATTATTATTCATTTTGATTAGTCTTCCTTTAAAAGGTTTTAGACGTCCAATTGATAATAACTTTTCCCACTGAAATATTGTCACAGGATTCCTAATTTTAAAGTAACGTGAAGTATTAGGATATGATTCATTATTTTCAAGACGCCAATTTATAACTTTAATTTTAAATGAATAAGAGTATCGTGTCTTGGTTGAATTATTAATTAATCCACTTTCACCAAATATTTCTAAACGTTTTATCCATTCGTACAGCGTAGCTGTACCCTTAATACCATATTTTCGCATTATAGTATTTGTTGGAACGCCATTATTGTAATCTTTAATAGCAGCTAATTTGATTTCTGATGTAAACAAAAAGAACCTCCTAAATTGGGTTCTCCAATTTAAGGGGTTCAGTTCAATATAGAAATATTTTAATTAATTTTTTTGTATTTTTTTATATCATCATACTTAAGATTAATTAGTGCATCTTCATATTTTTTTGAAATTGTCTCTTGTTTTGCGTAGTTCCACAAAATTGAGGCTACTTTTATTTTATTAATAAATTGATTACTCTCATTACTTTCACAAAATGATTTCAGAAAATTATTCCATTGATACGTCTTCTCTTCATCATTTTCAATAATTATTTTGTTGTTCTTTGCTTTTATTAAGTCTAATACAGTTGCATTTAAATCATTGTTTCTTTCAACTTCACGTAATTTTATTGCCATTGATTTTTTAAAATGAAAATTATTAACATTATAGTAAGAGCAAAAAAATTTACGTGCTTCTCTATTTAAACTGAATCCAGATTCTAATAACTTGGTATTAATAGTTATTTGTTCTGACTTTAATTTATCTTTTTTAGTTTTTCGTTTTCTTAGTGGATGTATATTTTTTGAATCAATTCCATTCAAATATTTTATTATATATGATTCTAACTCTGCTTTTGTTCCATATGTAGGGAGATTATAATAATTGCACATTTTCATTAAATCAGTTTTATAAAAATAACAGCTTTTAAATTCTTTAATATCCATAATCAATAATCACCTTTCCATAATTAATAATATCAATACACAAATTATAATACTAATTAAATATTTAATTTAAATTGGGAGATGTTATTATTAACACAACAATTAATATAGGAGGTTTAATATGAAAAAAGCATTATTTATTATTTTAAATGATTATGCTGATTGGGAAGATGCATATCTTTCAACACAGCTAAATCAAAGTAGTGAATGGACAGTAATAACTGCATCTACAAATAAGGAAGTTAAATCAATTGGTGGATTTACAACATTAGTTGATATGAACATTAGTGATGTTCATATCTCTGACTTTTCTTTATTAATCCTAATTGGTGGTAATTCATGGAATATTAAGAATACTAACTTAGTAACAATTATAAAAAAGGCATTATCTTCTGATATAGCTGTTGGTGCAATATGCGGTGCTGTTGACTTTCTTGCTAGAAATGGTCTTTTATCAAACTACAAGCATACTGGTAACGCACAATTTCTATGGAAAAATTATACAAAATATGTTAATCCAAATGATTTTTATGAAAAACAAGCTGTAGTAGATAAAAATCTAATTACAGCAAATGGTACTGCCCCATTAGAATTCACTGAACTAGTTTTAAAAACTATAAATTTTAAAAATACTGAAGAAATTCATAAATATGTTGAATTATATAAACTAGGATTTTATGAATATTGCAAAAAATATGGCAATCCATATTCATAAAAACTAAAAGACTGATATATCAACGTTTTAAGCGTTGATATATCAGTCTTTTTTTGTTGTATTTTAGTTAAAGGGCATTCAAAAGGACATTCAATTTTTTTACAACCATAATTTACACACTTCTAAATTAGACCATATCACTTTTATATTTCTTTTTTACGTTCTTTAATATATTCGACAATTTTTTCTAGGTCTTCATCAGTTGCTAAATTTAAAATAAAATTTTTAGTTACTGATCGCTTATTAATATATTATTTACGTTCTTTGTTTTTCTCGTCCCATTTTTTATTAGCTTTTTTTCTTGCATCAGATAAAGTCATTATTTCAACCACCAAATTATTAACCCTATTACCATTATCCAGACAATTAATTCTAAAATACTCTTTAAACAAAACTTTTCCGGCGTTATTTTTATAGTTAAGTGTTTTCCAATTTTCCAAGTTTTTGGTTTAAATTTCATTTTAATTGCCTCTCACCTGGTTACATCCATTACAGCACACGTATATTCATACGAAGTGAAGTGTTTTTAACAAATTAATCGAAATAATAAAGCTCACTACAAATTAAGATAGTAAGCTTTATTATATTTAATTATCTGGTGTAAGTGAAGCCCCTGTTATAGGATCACTATTGGGTGCCATCTGAAAATGATTTTGTTGTGCAAATTGAGCATAAGTAGGTGGAGTCTGTCCTTTGTCTCTTAATGATGCTGCATAGATACCATAATCAGAGTTCCCATCAATACCATCAACTGGTTCATGACTAGAATCACTTTGATTCTGCTGAGGTTGTTGTGATTGAGTCTGTTGAGACTGATTTGCATTGTTAACAACTTTATCAGTTTGTGATGATTTATTTGCATTACTAACCGTTTGATTATTTTGTGATGGCTGACTTGTATCGCTAACATTCTGATCAGTTTGCGATGATTTATTTTCTTCTTGATTATTTTTGTTTTTCTGTGAATTAGACTTCTTACTTTGTTTCTCTATTTTTTTGGTTTGTTTAATAGGATTTTTATTTTGGGAATTATGTGTAGAAAATCCCAAATATCCAGCTCCGCAAACAACCAATATTAATAGTACTATAAATAATAATGCTTTTTTCATAATAGTCCCTCACATATAATTATTAAAAATTCTTATGTTTAAAGAATACACTATATATTTATAAAAGCAAAAATCATAATAGCTAAATTTACAGCATTATTTATTCACAATTCTTTGATAAACTCTTGCCGTTAATAAGTAAACGACTACATAGCAAACTACTAAAATAGTTGTTACTACCCCACTAACAGTTAAAAATACGTGTTGATTCCACATTCCCATCAAACTAAAGATATTCTTCAAAGCTGGATATGCAAATGCTAAATTAATGACAGCACCTACAATTGGTAACATGAAAACCATCAAAACTTGACTATGAATTGAACGTTGCGTTTCTTTATAGCTCAACCCCACTCGTTGCATTGTTTCAAAATTACCTTGATCAGCAACCCCTTCAGAGACTTGTTTGTAATAAATAATCATGGCAGTCGTAAGACTCATCACAATTCCGATTAATGCACCGACAAATAAGAAACTTCCAAGAAAGGCCTGTAAACCAGATTCAACTTGCGGCTTGGCTTGGTATGAAGTGGACTTAACATCCGTTTTCTTTTGAATTTCATCCGCAAATTTCGTTTTGTGTTTCAAAGTTCCTGTTAAATCATATGCATACATATAACTAATCGAATTATCATATGGACGTCCATCGTTTGGCACTTCACTTAATCCATTTTGTTTTGCACCAATCATTTGATTAATCGTATTGACGTTATTAGCCACGATATACATCCGTTTAAAAGTTGGATCCCAGTTAGTTTCTGGAGCTTTGAAGTTACCCATCTGCTTAACTTGGTATTGTTTATGATTAATGTTTAAACTACCACTATTCTGTTTGATCTTCTTTGAATAATAAAGCACTTCATTGTCTTTCAAATTCACGTGTTTACCTGTCCATTGGTTATATGAATCAAGTGGGATAAACATGGCTAATTGCTTATTACTTGGATTAGGGGTATTAACCGTTTTTATTTTATTTCTTGAAACAGCAACCATATTTTCTGGTGAAGCTTGTAACATTTTAAAATTATAAACAGACACATGGTTATCTTTGGCAGTTTGTTTGATTTGTTGCTTATCTGCGTTTGTCATCTTCTTGCCACGAACAGCAATCATGTCATATGGTGACAATTTATCGAGCGCTTTATGGTAAGTGTTAAACAAACTGATTGAAGCAACTAACACAACTAGGGTTGAAGTTACCAACAAACAAATTGAAGCTAATCCAGCCCCATTTTGTTTCATCCGAAATAACATTCCTGAAACTGAAATAAAATGATTGGGTTTGTAATAAAATTTTTTATTTTTACGCAGTGCTTTTAAAATCACGATGCTTCCAGTAATAAACACTAAATAAGTTCCAATTACAATCAAAATTACTGCTTCCACAAAAGTTAATAGCGCACTAATTTGGGTTTTAGTTGTAACTGACAAATAATAACCAGTTGCTAAGGCTAAAATTCCAACAATCCCTAGAACCCAGTGTGATTTAGGTTCCACGGCTGCTTTGTTAGCAGACTTTAACAAATTAATTGGATTTAAACGACTCATTTTAAAAATATCATATGACATCATCAAAACATAAATACATAGAAACATCCCAGCAACTTCAATAATTGGAAGCAAGTCAATTGTCCCTTTAAACGTATCATTATCTAACAGACGCCGAAGTCCAAGAAAGGCTAATTCTAAAAATGTGATTCCACAAATTAATCCTACAACCATACTTATTACATACATAATGGCATTTTGAATTAAAACGATAAAATCAAGATCACCACGAGTCATTCCGAGAATATTATAAATCCCTAATTCTTTATTGCGATCACGAATTAAAAATCCATTGGCATAGAACATGAACGTTATGGTAATTAAGGCAATAAAAACTGATCCAACGACCATCATAGCTCGGACAATCGGACCACTTTCAGATTTAATAATCGTTTCATTTTGCAAAATACTAAGAAAAATAAAGTTAACTGCAATTAGTAAGGTACTCGATAAGACAAACAAGCCATATCGTTGCACATTGTGCGTCAAACTATGCAGTGCTAATTTAACTTGCATCATTATCTAACACTCCCTTTATTGATAATTGAGTTTAAACTATCAGAAATTTTATCCAGATATTCTTTTTGGGTCATATCACCTTTATTTAATTCATGATAAATAATTCCATCTTTGATAAACAAAGTCCGTTTTGAATAACTGGCTGATAAAGCACTATGAGTAACCATCAAAATGGTTTGTCCTTGACGGTTAACTTGATCTAGCAGTTCTAATAATTGTGCTGAGCTATGAGAATCTAACGCCCCAGTTGGTTCATCCGCTAATACTAATTCTGGATGAGTAATCAATGCTCGAGCAGCTGCCACTCGTTGTTTTTGCCCACCAGAAATTTCGTAAGGATAGCGATTTAACAAATCTGTAATTTCTAGTTGTTCAGCAATCGTCTTGAGCCGTTTTTCCATTTCGATCTTTGGAATTTTTGAAAGAACCATTGGTAAAAAGATATTATCACGATTATTGAAAATATCTAATAAGTCAAAATCTTGAAAAATAAAACCTAACTTCTTACGACGAAAACGTGCTGCTTCATCTTCATTTAAATTACTTAAGTCCACCCCATTTAGATCAATTGTCCCACTTGTAGCCTTGTCTAAAGTAGCAATGATATTTAATAAGGTCGTTTTCCCAGCACCAGATTCTCCCATAATTGCAACGTAATCACCGTTATCAACAGAAAACGAAATATCTTTGAGGGCACTTTTAGTTTCTTTACCTTCTTGGTAAGTTTTTTCAACGTGTTTTAATTCTAATAAACTCATTAATAGTTTCTCCTTTAACTTTTCTCGATGATTAAAGTATAAAAGGTTATCGCTAAAATTAATCTTACGTTTTTAGCCATAACCTTACAGTTTGTTATTTTGGAAGTGCTGAATTAGGAAAAGTTAACATTACCTTAGTTGTTTTCCCCTTTGACCGCACTTCAATTTTAATATTTAGTTCATCGCAAATTCTTTTTACCAGATATAATCCCATTCCAGTCGCAGATTGTTTGGTTCGTCCGTTGCTTCCAGTAAAACCAGGTTCAAAAATTCGAGGTAGCTCACTGGCTGAAATTGGTAATCCTGTATCTGTAATTGTTAGTTGTCGGTGGCAAAAACTTACCTGAATTGCAGTCCCATCATCAGCATACTTAATCGCATTATAAATAATTTGTTTGATAATAAACTGTAACCATTTTTCATCGGTTAAAATTTTGACATTACCAATTTCTAATTTGGGTTGCAGTTGTTTTTCAATAAAGAACGTTGAATAATCCTGAATTGTAGCTTTAATCACGTTATCTAAAGATATCCAGCCAAAATCCAAGTCATGATTAAAATCATTCAATCGTTCATAAGTCAGTAAATTATCAAGTTGATTTTTCATCAATGAGACTTGTTTGAAGACTTGATCACTATTTAACTCATCTTGTTGCTCTGCCAGTAAACTTAAAGATGCAATTGGCAACTTCATTTCATGACTCCATGTAATTAGGTAATCAATCAAATTCCGTTCATTTTGGACGGCTTTCATTTCCGCTTGTTGCGCCCGTGATTCTTGCTGCGCCAATGCTGATTGGTATGTCTGACTCACTAAATCATTACGTTGAACTGGTTGCTGCTGTTTAATCTTTTTCACAGTGCTTATTTCACGAAAAATTCGATAAACTATAATTAATCCAATCGGAATCCAAGTAAGACGAAGAACTACCCATAATAAATGAAATGATTGTTTTTGTAATAATAAAACTATGCCTAATGCAACTAATGGAATGAAATAAACGCCTAAAATTACCATTTGTGACAAAAATAACCGGAATTTATTCATGATTAGTCACCAACCGATAGCCTTGTTTTCGTTCAGTAACGATTTTATCAATTAAACCAATCCGTTTTAACTTAGAACGTAAGCGACTCATATTAGTATTAAGTACATCTTCATCAATAAATGATCCACCTTGCCAAAGCATCCGCATTAACTTTTGTTTCGAAACCAAGTGATTCACATTTAAAATTAAAATTTTTAAAATGTAACCTTCAGTGGGCGTTAATTTAACGGTTAAATCAGCATGCGTTACCTCATTAGTTAGTGTATTTAATGAACTGTTTTCAAACTGTAAGACGGAATCATTATTTTGACTATATTGATTTACCCGCCGCAAAATAGCTTGAACTTTTGAGATTAATACATCTAGTGAAAATGGTTTTGTGACATAATCATCCGCACCAGTTGCAATTGCACGAACTGCATTTGTATTCATTTCGGCTGCAGAAATAAAGATAATCGGTAATTTAGAAGCGTCTCGCAGTTTCTGTGTCCAATAAAAACCATCAAAAACTGGTAAAGTAATATCCATTAAAACAATATCTGCATTTGATTCGAGAATTTCAGTATCAACTTCATTCCAATCATGGACAACTTCTACTTCATAACGCCATTTTTTCAAAGCTGCAATAATGCTATTACTAATTGTGGGATAATCTTCGACTAAAAATACCTTACTCATCATTTTCTCCGTTCATCATTTCTTTTATGTAAGTATAACAAAAAAGAGAATTGACCTGAACCCTTAAAATTGGAGAATGGTTATGCAATTTTCTGGGCGGAATAGAGCCGGTATTGAACCGGTGACATTCCGCCCAGTTTTTCTTTAATACGATAATTATTATATATATGGACGTATTTATTAACAGCTGACTTTAGTTTTGAGTAACTATCATAACTAAAGTTATGAATTGTTCCAACTTTTAATTGATTGAAAAAACTTTCAATACAAGCATTATCCAAACATGTAGCCTTACGGCTCATGCTTTGAAATACTTTATTATCTTTCAAAATATTTACGAATTTTGCATTTTGATATTGAAATTCTTGATCAGAATGAACTGTCATACGATATTTTAATTTTGGACGAGCTAAAACTAATTCTGCTAAAGGTTTTACAACAAACTCTACAGTTGGATGCAAACTTAGACTCCAGGTTATAATTTCGTTATTATACAAATCCATATATGCTGTAAAATAAGCTCGTTCATTCATGGTCTTATTACCCCAACGTATTTCAGTAACGTCAGTAACTATTTTCTGTAAAGGTCTGTCAGTTTTGAATCGTCTATTAATTCTATTGGGAGATACTTTTCCACGTTTTCCTTTGTATGAATTATATTTTCTAGTTTTTCTTTCATAAGCAGTACACAATAGTCCTTCTGAATTCATTATTCGGAGGACTTTTTTGTGATTTATTTTAAATCCTAAATTATTTAATTCTAAAGTAATCCTTCTATATCCATAATCAATAAATTCAGACCTAATTCTTTTGATTTCTGCAATGACCCTTTGGTCATTACTAGAATAGTCACGTTTTAATGAATCATGATAACTACTACTAGATATTTCTGCTATATCTAATAACATGTGTAACGGGTAATTAAAGTCACGCCTTAACTCAGTAATTATTTGTGTTTTTTCTCTGTTTGGCATTTCTTTTGACTTTGAGTTAAGGCTTTTATTTTTCCCATGTATTGAATTTTAGCTTTTAAGTAGGTGTTTTCTTGTTCAAGTCTGTTTAATTTTTCCTCTAGTGATTCTTTATTATTATTCATTTTGATTAGTCTTCCTTTAAAAGGTTTTAGACGTCCAATTGATAATAACTTTTCCCACTGAAATATTGTCACAGGATTCCTAATTTTAAAGTAACGTGAAGTATTAGGATATGATTCATTATTTTCAAGACGCCAATTTATAACCTTAATTTTAAATGAATAAGAGTATCGTGTCTTGGTTGAATTATTAATTAATCCACTTTCACCAAATATTTCTAAACGTTTTATCCATTCGTACAGCGTAGCTGTACCCTTAATACCATATTTTCGCATTATAGTATTTGTTGGAACGCCATTATTGTAATCTTTAATAGCAGCTAATTTGATTTCTGATGTAAACAAAAAGAACCTCCTAAATTGGGTTCTCCAATTTAAGGGGTTCAGTTC